>JAATVP010000018.1 GCA_014523625.1 Nitrososphaerales archaeon TH5896 | reverse complement strand
GATCAATCAGATTGTAGAAGTGGAACTAATTACACGTGAAGAATCTAGGAGAGCTGCTGCTCAGGCTGCAATCCGTACAGCTACACGAGATCAATTCAGGTCTAAGCTCGGTGACTTGTTATTCTCAATAAGCAGATATGAAAAAGAAGTTAGAGCAACTATTCCTATTAAGGCTCTTCTTGTCAGAAAGAACAAGTTTCTAGTCCTACTAACTTTTGATGTAGACGCAGATGCAGACTGGATTCTATATAAGAAGATTCTTCCTCTCATTAAAGAAAATATGGACTACTTCATATAATATCTGACTTTGCTACCTCACAGTAACGATTCGAAGACAGTTAGGATCTAATGATAGACCAACAGTAAGGGAATTCGGAAATATAAAGAGATTAACTTTTGTACTTATACAGATAGGTTACATTTTTGAATGCACATGGCACACAGATTTCGTCACTACATTACTCCGATAAAGGTTTGGATTTTATTCCTGTCATACCTATATTGATCCGATATGTCCCAGAACAGTATCCACCAAGGCTATTGACTGACCTCATAATAAAAGGAGATCCTAACCTATCAATTGGACTATACAGTTGATGAAGACGCATTGAATTCCTTATTCTTATCGATAGTCTAGGGTCACACGTAATGTTTATAGATTTAATGAACGAATGAAATAAATGCATCGGGGGAGAATATCTATAATTGGGATTATTTAATGACTACACGGACATAGAACATAAAGTGAAAACAGAACCACGTGGGCATGAGTTATCTCTTAGCGTTGTTATTCCCTTTCACGCTGGACGTGGTATACTTGCAAAAACTGTCACAAGTCTGACTCAGCAGACTTACCCAAAAGATCGAATTGAGGTCATTATAGCAGCTGATGCCAATCATACCGATGCAAAATTCATCACAGAACAGTATGAAAGAGAAATAGACATAAAATTGGTAACACTCTCTAGCAATGGCTGGGGGGCCGCAAGCTCTAGAAATGCTGGAATATATGTAGCTAGGAATGATGTTATTGTCTCTCTTGATGCGGATATGATATGTCCTCCAAGCTTCCTAGAGTCGCACATGGTCTGGTTTCATAAATCAACAAAAATTGCAACGATTGGACCAAAGAAATTTGTGGAAGCTAGTAAAATACAACCTGCAGACATTGTTCGCAACTTCACCTTGATATCGTCACTCCCAGAGATCCATAGTGTTTCGAATAATTTAATAGGTTCTCGTAAGGACAAGAGAATCCCAGAACTTAAAGATCTAAAGATTCATCCTTTCCCAAGCAATTGTTTTCATGGAGGAAACTTAGCATATTGGCGTGAAGATGCTCTCGATGTTGGACTGTGGGATGAAACTTTCAACGGTAATTATGGGTACGAGGACATAGATTTCGGACAGCGTCTGTTTGAAAAAGGTACAAAGCTAGTTCTCGAAGGCGATGCCACAACATATCATCAGGAGAGTAATTTCGTTTCACGTAATGAACGACGGAATGGTCTCTCTATGAATAGAATAAAACTTTATGAACGTTATCCTGCACTTGGAAGATTCCGAAGAGATATCCTAGGGCTAGTCCGATGACTTTGTGTCAGTTTAGTCATGTAAACATGCATACATCTTAAAGTTATATTAGAATAAACCCTAAGAAAAAAGCACGCAGCATAGACGTAAATGCGTACACTAACAAGGGAAGTTCTGGGAATTTTACAAGTTATTATAAACCTAGAAGTAAGATTGGATTGGATTAGATATCATAGTTTGCAAGAGACATCTACTTGTTATTTAACGTCCTAACAATTAATGCTATACCTATCAAAATAACAATTGTAGCGATAATAGTTAGATAAGTTACAGATTCATCAAGAATAGCCCATCCCATAAAGACTGCCACAATAGGTGCAATATAAGCAAAGGTATTAGCTATTGGTGGTGTACCCACTTTGAGTAACCAATAAAATTAAGCGAACGGGACTACAGTACCGGGGATGGGTTTGAATTGTGTAAGAAATTATTGAAGAAAGATATCAATATCATAGTATTCTTTATGGAATGCCCTAATTACAAAACCAATTCCAATCATTGCTTGCTTCTTCTTTTGCGTATTTATAGCAGTAGTTATCGGGAGTATCATTTCTGTCGTAACAACCACCATATGCAATCCTGCTACCAGTTAATTGAGCATATTCATCACAGAATATTGATCCTCTTCTTCCTATTTCACCTGTACTGAGAGGACTATTAGGCTCATCATTAGTCTACCTCTTGAGCTCTTACATAATCTTCACCATCTTTAGTCATTTCATAGCCGTCAGGACATGTTTCATCATCTATAGGTTCTTTTGAAATAATATCTGGCGGGAGGTCTTCATCATCAATACTAGTAGCCAGTACATTTGTTATCGGTATCATTACTAACATTGCCAATGCAGCGACGATTGATATCATTCAATTAATTAAAACCGTTAAGAACAAAGTTCTTCCTATTCATTATACCCAATGTTAACCTATCTGGGGGTTGGCCAAGTTCTCCATCTACCTCAAGCCAACTCCAAGATAGTTAAACCTTCGCTGACCAACTCCTGTTACTAGTTAGCAGATATCAAAGTTCTTAGAGTGAAAGTGATTAAATATCATTAGAGATATCCCTCGTCGAACGTTGGGATGGTCTTTTTAAGATACGGTTATGAATCCAGCCGTTCCTTCTTTCCCATAAAGTAGTAAAGCTCATTCAACACTACATGTAAGGTTTCCTTAACATCAGTCTCATCAAGTTCAGTTTTAAACTGTGGCCCGTATGTTTCCTTCAAAGGTTCGAGGCGTTCTTTCACAGACTTTATTCTGCTCTCATACTCTCTTTCCATCTCAGATACCCCGATAGACCTAAGAAGAGCGAGATGAGTGGATGCACTCTTATAGAACTTTTTCCTCAGCTTAGCGTCTCCCGATGTAAAAATGCCAGTATAAAGGAGATAAGCACCTAATAGTAGAAATGCTACTGTTAGAAGGCCATATGGAGGGTAAACATGATACTGTAATGAATTTTCGAGTGAACCAAAAACGATTGTCATGCCAATGGTACTCATCAGAAGGGACTTGCGAACCTTATTATCATGAACAATCGAAGAAGCTGTCCAAAATGATAGATTGAATAGCAACGCTCCCAGCTTCTTCGTAGCGCTAAAAAATAGAACATAGTTTACAAGATAATCTGATCTATAACCAACATACTACTTAGGTCAGTGGAAGTTTGGATACATCAAGTACAATCAAGCCCGATAGCTTTAATCTTGTACTGGCCATTGACCTTTGGTAACAATTTCTACCAAATTACCTACAGGATCTCTGAAGTAGATTGACCTACCTCCGCTGCCCCAACTCATTTCTTTCTCAATTGGAATCCCATTTCGAACTAAAACGTTATTTGCAACTTCATAATCCACTTGTTCTATTTCTAAAGCAAAATGGATAGATGAAGGAGGAGTTATAGCACCATGTACTGGAAAGAAACTATTGGTAGCTAATCGTGTATTTTCAGGATTGAATATTAAGAGCATACTTTTTCCAGCCTTTAAGAATACATGTCTTCCTTCTTCCTCCGAGACCAGATCAAGCCCTAAACGATTCACATAAAAATCCTTCATAACAATTAAGTCGGTAGAGTAAATGCATGTTTCAATTATCTTTTCAAACTTCAATCTCACATTGGACATTTGGATACGCTAAAGTTAAGAATATCTTTTGTTGAAGGAATACAAATGAGAATAGGGATCTTGGGATACTTGCATTGATTAAGCTCTGTATTCCTCCAATTCATATAAAGTAACTTTTAACAAAACTTCTGCCCCATTGTACCCCTCTACCTGGGATTTTGGAAGTTTATATTCTGCACGATCACCTTGCGACATAATGACTACAATATCTCCCAGAATTGCGTCCACGTTCCCTGCGCCTTCTCCATCCTTGGACCTAACGTTCTTATGTACTATTGATTCCCAATCTACTACAGCATCAGTCATATTATTTTGATAAGTATTAAGTATTTAAGATAGCCGCTCGTCATCAGGCGGATCTCTTCGCTTGGATTTAACTGCTCTGTTGAACGACTAGAGAGTATCTTAATAATCGATGCGCAGAACCGATTAAAACACTTATTTTCATGAACACGTTATACATAAGTGGTCATGAGCAGCTCATTTATGATATTCTTCCATTTAACAGCTTGCACTATTTATCGGTGCATCGTACTGTCAATTAATCCATGTTAAACAAATACGATGGTCTAAAAATAGTATTGTGTGCAGCTTTCATTTCCTACGCGTTTTTGTTAGGTGTGCCGTATTCATTACAAGTGATGATAAATGCGAATGCTTTTCAGGAAAGAAATTATCCTGAAAGCGCCATCCCTTCGGCTCAAGGACCTCTCGTAAGAGATCATACTTTAAAGGTGGAGTTGGTTCTTAAAGGACTAACATACGCTACTGATATGGCATTTCTGGATCCTGATAACATTTTGGTTACAGAAAAAGACACAGGTATAGTTCGAAGGATACTAAATGGGGTAATGTTACAAAAACCTTTGCTTGATGTTAATGTTGCAACTTATGGACACCGAGGAATGTTAGGTATTGCCTTTAGTAACAACAATAGTAACACCTTCGGTAACGATAAAATTGGCACCGATGATAATGGCAGTAGTGGAATTTCATCTCCAAATAACGCAAATGTAATATCCAAGTATATTTTCGTATACTATACTTCGGCTCAAAGAGAAGATGGCGAAGATATTACACAAGGTAAACAACCAATAGGCAATGTTGTGTATAGATATGAATTTGTAGATAACAAGTTGATAAACCCTAAACTATTACTGGATCTGCCTGCTACTCCGGGAGCTATCGGAAATGGCGGCAAAATTCTGGTCGATCCTAAAGACAAGAATTTATATCTAACAATTGGTGGGGTCGGTGTCGACGATCATAGAACCAAGGCCCAAAATATTAAGAATGGAGATGAGCCAGATGGAACAAGTGGCATACTAGTCATTGATCTGGATGGAAAAGTTGCATTGCAAAATAGTACTCTTGGAATGAAAGACCCGCTAAATAAATACTATGCATATGGGTTATGGAACAGCTTTGGAATAGATTTTGATCCGTTAACTGGAAATATATGGGATACAGAAAATGGCGTAGTATTTGGTGATGAAATCAATCTTGTTTATCCTGGCTTCAACAGTGGATGGAATAAGATTGACGGCATATGGCTAAGAGGATATACTATCGAAGATACTGAGACGCATATAGCTTCAAACCAGACAATAAATAGTTCCCTAGTTGATTTTAATGGAAAAGGCAAATATAGTCCACCCGAATTTACTTGGTTTGAAGATGTTGGTCCTACCGCAATCCGATTCCTTAATTCTGACAAGTTAGGAGAGCAATATGAAAATGACATGTTTGTGGGGGATATTGTCAACGGCAATATTTATCATTTTGACTTAAATAAAAAGAGAACAGAGTTACTATTGTCGCCTAATAGTCCTCTTTCAGATAAAGTTGTCAGTAGTAACGAAACCACATTTAATGATGAAATAGCATTTGCCAAAGGGTTTGGTGGTATTACAGACATAGAGGTTGGTCCAGATGATGGTTATTTATATATACTTGCGTTTAATAATGGAGAAGGGACAATTTATAGAATAGTACCTAATAATAACTCGATGCAGCAACAGTAATCTTCAAAATTGCCAAAAAGAGAATGGTGTGCATGACGGTAGTAGTGCTGATACATTAATCGATACCAGTGGCAATAACATGATGAATGGACAGGGAGGTAATGATGCTATGTATGTAGTGGTAATGACCAAATGAATGGGGGGCGCTGATAATGATGGAATGACTGGTCGACCAGGAAATGATAAGATGCTGAGGTTTGCTTATTAGCCAAAATACACCATTTTCACATTAAAAAATATATACAGGGTATTCTTAATTAGTTCAAGGTCAGAGTCTTATATAATTAAGACTACTTTACCCCTTGGGTGTCCCTGCCAGAGCTAGTTCTGCAAACGCTCCTGAACCACCGCTGACAATTGAGGCCTGTCCACATACTTCGTCACCCTGCTTGAAATCTGAAGGTGCATCTTCTTCTAGTTGTTTGACAACACCTGAAAAATCCAACCCCAGAGTTGATGGGAATTGAAGTGGTATAACTTGTTGCATATATCCTTCACGGATTTTCAAATCTACTGGATTTACTCCAGAGGCCTTTATGTTGACCAGAATTTTTCCTGAAGATATACTTGGTACTGATGCTGTCTCATTGACCTCAACTACATCATTACTACCGTACTTCTTGAACTGGACAGCTTTCATGACCTTGTGTAAAAATAGCAAATATTAAAGTCTGGTGGTATGATATGCCCGCGTGCGCAAACTACTACTGTCAAAATCATTTCAAGTCCCACATTGACATTGTGCCTGAACCAAAGGATCAAACAAGGAGCAGGAAAAAATGGCTAGATTACTATACATAGCATTTCGTTACTAATCTGACAGTGAAGACGATACAGAGTTGCGAAGACAGTGGCTAGTTTTTGATCGCCCGGTCGCGACAGTCCTGCATTATCACGGGACTGGATACGTTGATAGACCGGCAGCAGATCTTGCTTCAATCATGCGACCATTAATGCCTCAGAACCCCCATATTGGGATAACTTCCAAGATGCCGATGCCCTTATTGTCCTGATCCAATCAAGAAAGTGGAAAAAGACAGTAAAAAAGCAAATCTCCAGAGCAACATCTCGGTCGATTCTCGAAGATTATTTCCCAAAACTAGTAGTGTCAAGGATGGCATGCTCCATATAAGGATAAACCTCCTCTCGGCATAAATCAACAGCTTACCAAAATTATCCCCTAGTATCACTATTTCTAAAAGCTGTTCTAATTTCCTCAAATCGTCTGTGATCCGGAGGAAATTAATAATACTTCTTCTTACAGACGTTCTTGGATGACTGTGATAAAGATAATTTTCTCCATAGTCTTACTAGCTGTATTCATTAGCTACTTAGGTTCGAGCATAGTACTCGCGAGCACTATCAGTGTTACACCGCAGCAAGCTGAATTGATAGAATGGTGCACTAAAGAGATGGTGAGAGTAACTGACGCTAGTATGGTTCAAGCTTTGAATGTATGTGCAGAGTATTATCTGAAGGTAGAATAACAAGGTTTTGCAGCCGCGTGTCATTTGTTATTCGAAGAGATGTGATATCTGAGGAAGATTATAACCAATATATCAGAAGTGCCCGTTGAAGCAGCTCCGAGACCAATTTGAGAAAAAAGGATACAATTTCAAAGGATACAACTATGCTAGAAAGACTGGCAGGTTACTAAACTGTCTTGTACCTGGATCATTACTAGCATACTACTTAAAAGTTTTGACAAAGAAAGTCGGCCTCGCCTTAGCGGATATTTCAATCATGACACACTATTATATCTTGTTGATTTAAGTCCCCTAAATCATGTAAAATCGGTCATTCCTCATGACATGAAACTTCTGGTTCGATATCCACACAGTTACTCATAAATTGAAAATTAGATCTTTGAAAGGATCATTTCTTCATAGTTCTTAAATAAGCATTATGATATCAATCTGTAAGCTGAAGTTGTTTGGTTTGGGAAAGCGGCTAGACAATAGTAAAGAACTAGCTATTAGAACAAGTGAAAAATTTTCAATACAACCGCTCAACAGTGATGATATGGACGAGATTAGAAGAGTTCAAGACGTATTAAATCCTGATGAGAATGTGATAATTGTTGCGCGTCAATCAAGAATCTTGCCTGGAGGTTCCTACGTCACTCCTAATACTATTTACGCTACTGAAAAGCGATTAATTATTAGAGATCCGTATATGTTAGGCATAAAGGAAAACTTAATTGATATCCCTTACGACGTTATTACGAGCATAAAGCTTGAAAAAGGATTGTTCTCATCTACTATAAGATTCGAAGCTCCCACCTTAGTTGGTTCCAAGAAGTTAGGAATGATACATGGTATAATTCATGGTAACAATGATCATGAAGGAGTGATACAAGCGATCCCGAAAGCGAAAGCAGAGGATTTAATAGAAGTAATACGTTTTGGAATGCACCATAAAGGGACTGAAGGATTTCACAACACTGAAAAGGGAAATTTTTCCACAGAAGGCCTCAAGTCCAATCATGCAGGCGGTTATTCAATCGCAGATGAATTGACCAAACTTATGAAATTAAAAGAACAGGGAGTATTGAATACGGAAGAATTTGACCAACTCAAAAAAAATCTTCTAGACAAGAAAGTGAACTAATCTAAGAGGTGTTAGAATTCCGAAGTGGAATGGACTATGCAGACTTTAGTTTGACAAAAGTATATATTTTTCGGATTTTTTTTTCGACTTGACTCTACTTGTTATTTGTATAATCATCGTTAACTTCACTAGAGTTACTATCATATCACAGCAATGTCTCTTAAACCAACTTTTCAGAATCGGCGATGATTTTTCCTTTCTTTATTCCTAATATGATGTTACCTGTGAGTACGCCGCCGCTGTATACCTTACCATATTCTTTACCAAGTCCGAGAAACGATTCGAGAATATTGGATTTGGAATGATATCCAGCTTCAATTATTTTCATATTCAATTTGCTGCTCACTTTAACTATTATATGACGGGCAGCAGACCACTCCCCTTCCCATGTAATCACTTCAAATGTTCCAAAGTTTACAGTTGATAGGGTATAGCCGATAAGCTCAGCGTGAAATTTTTTGTTTCTCGTGGTGGCATAATTATTCATCCAAGTTATTGCTTTTTCTGCCTTACCCTTCTCAATAGCAAAATTATCAGATTGTGCCAACTTAGTACGGATACACCAGAACATATATACATTATTAGTCCAATTTAATGCCAACCCGCTCGCGGAAGAATTATGGCAATTATTTGGAGGAAAAGTTGCCAAGTATATCGCCATATCCCCACTTTAATAAGTGATCTTGGTCTAATATCTAGGAGGCTCTTCAAGGATACTTATTTTGAAAAGTTTACGGCCAAGTCGACGAATAGCCATGACTTTCAGTTGCTTAATTTGAATAGTAGCTTGTCAATATACTTAAAAGTTGAAGACGATTATGATTTGGAATAGATGACCACAACTTTAAAAGATATCATGAGGAAAAGATTAGAGACAATTGACGATTCAGCTTCAGTCCAAGAAGCAGCTAAAAAGATGAAGGACAAAGACGTGAGCTCCTTGATCGTAGTCGACGGAGACGGTAAACCTCAAGGTTTGGTCACTGAACGGGATTTAGTCACCAAAGTATGTATTAATACCTATACAAGTGAAATTACGAATAAGCAGATAATGTCAGTGCCTCTTATCACGATTAGTTCCACTTCTACCCCTGCTATAGCCGTTGATACGATGTTACGGCTTAATGTAAGACATTTGCTTGTTATTGATGATGATGATAAGAATGATGAATCCGATTCGAAGCACTTTGTAGGGATAATTACTCCTCTCGATTTTGTGAGAATTGAAGAATTTCCAAATGACGAAGTGGGTAAGGATGAAATCGAAAGAATGTTGGAGTATTATATTTGAGGATATTTACTCTCTTTAGATTACACAGAGCTAATTAATCGGATAAATTGTATTGCGTTCAGAGCTCATGATATCTGATAAAAGAATGAAGAACATCAAGAAAATATTGCTGCCGATAGACGGGTCGATACCTTCAATGAAAGCTGCTCGATATGGAATTAGTCTTGCTATAAAAGTTAGTTCAGATTTAGTTGGTTTGACGGTAATTGATCTCATGTCTCTGCCTTACGGATATTTTCTAATTCAACCTGGAACTCGCTCACAGGTGGATGTGTTGGAAGAAAAAAGAAGAGAATCAAAAAAATGGTTGGAGGAGGTCGAAAGATCAATGTTAGATGTTTTGAAAGAAACGGAAGACACAAGAGGAAAATTTAGATCAGAAATTCTCGAAGACCCCTTCTCTAAGGTGGAAAATGCAATTATCAAGTATGCAGAGAATGAAAATGTAGATCTTATAGTGATGGGGAGTAAAGGGAGATCAGGGTTTAAAAGAACTCTATTAGGGAGTGTTGCCTCGGCTGTCTTATCGTACGCACGATGTCCTGTGCTTATTGTACGGTAAGCTTTGTCATGATTTTCAAGTTCTTTGCACTAAGTGGAATTCCTTAAGTGATATTCAAAGATCATTGCATGTCCGAAAATTGAAGAGGTGGACAACAAAAGCAATGAGGTCAGTTAGTGCTCAATCTTGAGTTGATTGGAGGAACTAACTGCGTTTAATCTGACAATTTAGAAATCATGATATTACTAAAAGTTATGTAATAATCTAATAGAACTAATTCACGTAAAGACCTTATATGTATCAGTTATAGATTGGATGTCGCATCATATAAGATCATTTATTTGTGCGCTCGCGACCCGCCCAAAGGTCAGATTAGGGAAAATAGAATGGTTTTTGCGTGTACCAGAAATCATCCACTTATCTGGTCAGAACCATCATATCCTGCCGTTATTTGACGAGAGAAATCCAATCACACTTCATCCCGAACTTTGAATGACGCCTTTCTACTGCGTATTTATCAGGAGAACTTCGTGCCAGAAGTCTTGCAATTAGAGAGTCGATAGCAAAAAGACTTACAATGACTTCATCGTGAGACTGGAATTATTTCAATTGATAATAAATTTCTGCGCGCACAATCTACAAACCAGATACAAATGCCGTCTTTACGTTGCCTACCTGTATACTCGGATGATATTTATTACTAGATTGGGGAGGTTCTTCATATTTCTTACATCTAATGACTGCAAAAGTATTAAATATTTAGACTAAAGCTAATTTCTGCGTCAATACTTAAGAATGGATAACTCGCTCCGCCTTAGCAAATCTTTCGCCTATGGCAGTTATTTTTACTCTCAGTTTGTCGCCGACCTTTCCGTCCTTAACGAATATTATTAATCCTTGAATTTTCGCAATTCCATCAGTCGTACCACTCTTCCCTCGATCAGTGATTTCCACATCATACTCATTACCTAATTCGACAGGCTTTGAAAGCCTGGCGTGGGTTCCGAGACTACTAACACGATGTGTGTCATTATCTTGTACCGTCATTAGGAGGCTCCAATTTGAAATTCATAGGCTCAAACAAAATACACTGACTCGAAGATAAACCGGGGTAAGGGGCTTCAGTTTTATATCTTGGGCTCAGAAGGACAACACTACCATTCAAACCCCATAAACCATGATGGGGTTATCTATAATATCATCATATTTTTCGAAGAATGCGTAATCAGTTTTCTCATTCATGAATAACAGATGTAATCCTTCTCCCATAAGGTTTTCCACAGTGACGCTAATCTCTTCTTTCGTAATGATAGACAAGTACGATAAAGAATCAGTCACAAGAACTAGGTTTGTGTTTTCATAACTGTCTATAATATCATATAGGATTGATTCTATATGTCCAAAGAATCCCAGATCATAGTCTTGAATTTTTGGATTAATAATGAATACTGAAGTTGTAATTTTGCTAGCATCCCCCCCAAACACTCCAGATGCTTTTTGTTCATCTTCCATGGGTTCGGCTTCTTGATTCTGCAACCGTGTGTAACCTTTGTCTTGCTCCCGATATACAGTTTCGTTCAGGTGGTCTTGGATTGCACTTCTATATCCTACTATAGGGGATGTGAACTGATATCCGCCCTGACTGAAAGTCTGGTTAAATTCAATCTTTTGGTAGCCACTCAACTTGATGAATTTCTCTGCTCCTACCACTAACTGCCTTTCGGTAAGCCAAATATCATTACCTCCAAGATTGTTACTAGTTTTTTTTGAAGTTCTATCATGATTTAATCTGAGAAAAAGAGACCTTACACTCATCATTCTACCCGTTGACATCTACATTTATTGGTGGCTCCCTGTCAATAAAAGGCTATACCAAGCATGTTCATATGACAAGAGCTAGACAGTAGTTGGTATACTGAAGTGGAGCAAGATATTACTAGAGCTTTCACTTACCAAGGCAAAAATCTTGTCTAGCTATCGAAGTGTTCCTGATATTTGCAAGAGAAATCATATCTTATAAACATGAAAATGGTTTTTGATTCGATATTTTTAAGATGGGCGAGAATTGTTAGACATGATCTAAGTTTAGTTTTAGCGGGATCATGACAGCTGTTGGACTGCTAGTGATTGGTCTTCCTTTTGATAGTTTCTCAATGCCTTGCTTAATGCTGATATCTCGCTTTCAAGGATGTGGTCTAGCGTTTATTTTCTTGATTTGACGGGGACTTCTAGAATTGGTACAAATGATCATTGCTAAGTGGGAGTTTGTCAATCAATTGTTCCTTACACTAACCTCAAGGGCATCTTTGACATTCTTTGTAAATTCTAATGTGGTTTCAGTCGATTCACTCTTGTATTTACCGGAAGTCCGAACATACTGAAGGTAGTCTTGCATTTCATTCTCGTATAGCAGAACATTGTCCGCAACTACCACCACATTATCACTTAATAGATTGTTCTCTTCTGCTAGATTAAGATAATTTAAATAATCGGATTTTATGGCATCTAAAAACATAAGGTCAAACTTTCGTTTTTGAAGCAGTGGAATCATCTTTAATCCATCCGCATTAATGACCTCAATAATGCGAGACAGTCCAGCATCTTCAATATTCTTCATTGCTATACTAGACAAATTTGTATCTTTCTCTATAGTAATCAGCTTTCCGTCGTCTGGTAACATATCAGCCATCAAGATTGCAGAATATCCATGTAGCGTTCCAATCTCGAGAATCGTTCTAGGTTTATATTTAAGGACAAAATCTGCCAAAATCTTTCCCTTTACTGGACCTATGGATGGCAAGTTCTGATCCTTTGCTATTCCCTCTAGGTTTCGTAATATCTGAACCACTTTTGAATCATTTGTCAAGATCTGTATTAAATATAGCCATCATGATTATTCAAAGGTTTCTTATTGTGTAAGGATAATTGACTCTTCTTCATTCGATGATTACTTCATTTACGACCATCATCGCTCAATTCATTCTTCAAGACCCTAAATTGCAACCTAAACTCGTTCAATGTGTCACTATCTATAATACAGAATTCTACAATTTCGAGAGTAGACTCTTCCTTGTCCTCGCCTCTATTAAGGAGAAAGTTCAAAGATTCACTCGTCAATATAGCGGCGCATTTATCCTTAGGAAAACCAAATATTCCTGAGCTTACCGCAGGAATCGCAATGTCTCGAAACTTTTTCTCAGATGCTATCAAAAGACTAGCCCGAATTGCACTTCTTAGCTTTGCATTTTCATCCCCTTCACCTATTCTTGGTCCTATAGCATGAATAACTGCTTTACATGGCAGTTTACCACTGGTAGTAATAGCTGCAGAGCCAACTGGAACGAATCCTATTTTATCACTCTCTTCCTGTATTATCTGGCCTCCTATCCTCACGATGGCAGCTGCGACTCCTCCACCGTGTTTAAGATTTGAGTTTGCAGCATTTACCACTACATCAACATTTCTAAAAGTAATATCTCCTTTAACTAGCCTTATGATTTTGCCATTTTGTAGCTCAATTTGTTCAACTATAACAGGACGATCTCTCAAATATTTTAATAATCTAATATTTATTCAAATTAATAGATTTTGAAAATATCAAGTATGGCAACTGCTCTCAGTGTGTGTGAGAATCAAATTGACTAATCTTTTTATTCTTAGAATTGTATACTGATGCTAACGAAAACATATTTTTTAATTCAGTTTTTTGACCTGCTGTCTTAGGAAATTTACAGAAATCTTTATCAATGATTTTACTCCCGTCCGCAAGTAGCGATTCATGAGCAGCATATGCTATAACGGTTGAAGCATATCCATGTAACTATAACTTGTATAGATTTGTTCGCAGTCCAAGTATCCATCAAATTATTATTGATATGCATAAGCAATATTGAATAGGGTGACTGTTGAAATACCAAAATAAAGAGTCTTGGGATGCAAGCACATATGATCAAGTTTCATATCTAGTTCAGTATAAGTGGGGTCAACAAGTGCTCGAATGGCGGAAATGGTGTGGTATGAAATCGTATGGATGCAGGATGTGGATCATGGCTGCTGAATAAAGACTTGGCTAAAAACCCAAAATTAACCGTATCGCAAAAGAAGGCACGACAATTATAGGCGCACATGATGAACAATCCTGTACAGCCGGTCGCTCGTCCTTTGTTACTGGCCAGTGTTTAACGTACAGGCTTATCCAAAGTAGGCATACTTGGCGCACTGTCGGGATGAGTGAAAAGATTGTGACGATCGCAGTATTGTTGAAGGAACAAGGCTATGCCGCAGGCCAATTCGGTAAGAATCATTTGGGAGATCTCAAGTCTATCGTTACCATGTGCTGGTTCTAAGACTGACTACTTTCCAACACAAACTCCAATAGCCTTTCAGCATGACTACGGTACCGACTTAGTACTATTGCAATTGTGAAACATTACTCCTAATGTTCCAATAAAGGTGGAAAGATTGAAGTGATTGTTGTCATATCGACTCAATATATAACCATTATATAGTTTATAGCTTTACTTGCACTCGATGAACTCTAACATAAGCAAAAGAATTCTCTTGACGACCGTCTTCGCCGCAGCGGCTATATTATCGGTCACAATGCTAGTAACGACAACTGGTGGAACATTGATGTTAACACCAGCATTTGCACAGGGCGAAAACATGTCAGGTGGAGGGAACTATACAGAAGGAAACATGACCGGTTCTGATATGGCAGGAAGTATCAGCAGGCAGTAGACCTCCGAACTCTTATTTTTTTCCGGTTAATGGGGTGTAAGCTAAGGTAGCTAAAAACGAAAATGCATGAGTATTGGTTGGAGGCTTTTGTTGTCATTGTTTGCTTATGCTCATCTGGAAGATAAATAAAGATATAGTAGTAATGGAATCTTCCTAAATAGGAACATTCGAGCATCTGATATGAAATGTCTAAATTGCTACTCAGAGTATATTCCAACGCTTTTGAATCCAATCTGTGAAAAATGTGGATTTTGCTACTATTGTAGAGGATTTCTATCATGTGTTCATTACAAAGAAGATCTGCCCAACACTCTGAAAGGTTGTCCACAAAGACAATCGCTGCAATTGTCCGGTCAAGGATCTAAAGTTCTTAAGCACCGCGATAGGAATTGGGACTCGTATAGAGAACTCTCGCTCTCATTGATCAGTAGAACTCCTTATGATCGCTATAGCGCCGTCTTAGTCATTGATGAATCAATTAGACGTGGTTTGGGTAAATCAAATACGTTAATGTTACTACACAAATTGCAAGCGATGCGATACCCTCTAAACTGCTATATAGATATTGTACCTTCGGGTAGCTCTGATATTGAAATAACACGAATTGTGGATTCTTACAAGGCTATCCCTGTTTTTCTACTGACTTCCGACAAAGAACTATATGATAAGCTATTACCCAAGGCAATATTAGTTAAATCGAAAGGAACCAGTAATGCAGCTAGGATAATCTTTAACACCATTAGATATAGGATCAAAAGACTATAGAATTCTTTATCCTGAAATTTTTGTTCGTGTTAGAAGTGGTACAAAGGATATAACCAAGAACTTTGGATAGATGAGTATGCCATTTAGTATAATCTCGCTCATGTATAGGGCTTGTGAAAATTACAGTGGACAAGAATAATAAATCCAACGCAAACAGGCGTGACAAGCGTAAGTATTCGGATTTTCTAATAGGTCTTGGGTTAGGCGCAGTCGGTGTTGTCATTCTTTCGTCAATATTGAAGCCACGATGTCCAAAATGTCGGAAAAAGGTATTGCGTGGAATTCATGAATGTCCATTCTGTGGGGCTAACTTGTCGTAGAAATTGCATCTGACGATCACATACACATTCGAATATACTTGCATTTGTATATGTGTGTCTGGATCACTGATGCTTTAGTTATCTTGAAACAAATGTACTCCAATAGATCAGTTCGCATATTTTAGGAACCAAAACTGTCCTACATCGCCCACATAATTCGGTTCTAATTGTTCCTACTTCTTGATGATAGGTCTTATTGTCTAACTTTCTTCAGAGAGTTCTTCCGATGCCATAGTTCTTGCAATAGGTAATGATATCATGTGCTCAATTATCTTTCTTTAGATCTCTAGTAATTGCCGAACAATGAAAAGGATTGCACATAAGGTTCTTGTCCGGGGTACCAAAAATTAAGTTGTTATTAACCTAAGCAATCAAATTTAATATTAGAAGTGTTCTTATTATCACGATACTCTCACTTGAATAGCTCAAATCAAATTTTGTCATAGGTTTGTGGATCCCAGACACGTGATAAGGTAAAGAACTAGGCTCAGCGAAAATGCAAGTATTGATGAATTGATTTGGTGTGAATTCGATTCAGATATCATCAAAAAATAGAAACTTCTAGAAAATAGATCGATATTGGTAAAAAAATGCATAATCAGAACGCTTCTTCAGAAATGTTGAATTAGTAACACTTCTGGCTTCAAGTCGCCTACTATAGGCATGGCAGTTTAGTACTTTTTGACATTATTATTGCCCGAATGCGTTGATGCGGATGATTTAGTCCTATTTGAGTTGAAGGCTTGTGATTCGGCTGTTTGAATTATCTGAGGTATTTCCGCTTTCTCCGATAAGATCTTGAAGTATTTGATAAATTGTTGAGCTAAGTACGCGTCATCGTAACATGCTAATGCACTTGTGAATTGCTGCGGATTCGTATGATTAACGGTCTCATAGACTACTTGAAGCTCATCAACTACTATAAAACTCACAGGAAGGTCTGCGAGTCTAAGAAGCTCAAATTTGTCTGACGGAGCATGAATCATTTTATCGATCATTTTAAATGTATCTCGATTGGGTGATTTTCTAACTATTGCGTTAATCCTTTTTTCCAAACTGATTTGTTCAGGGGTACTATCGATGATATGTATTGCAATGCCTTTTGAAAATGTCTCAAATAACTTGCTAGACACGTGGGAGTCATGATATCGAGATGCGAAATAAACATTCTTTTGTGCATTATCGAGAACACGCATTACCTCAATGATGAGGCGATTAAAGTCCTTTATAACAGAAAAGCTAGACAAATATGTCGAATTCAACATTCTATTAAGACTATCATTGGATTGCACCAATTGATTGATTATCGCATCCTTCTGAACAGGTGGAAAATTTGGGTTCGTTTTTAAGATGTCTATTGCTTTCAGCTCCCAATAATTAGAGAGGGCTTGCTCCATTGTTTCAATATGCCCATTGTAAATTATAGAGCCTAACGAAGTCGTTCTATACATTGACTTACTTCTTCCTGTTCCTCCCACGTCTCTCTTTTCTATCAAACCAAGGTCACAAAGACGCCTCAATCTGGTATAAAACTGTCTCTTACTCAAGTTTCCAACAAAATTCGAGGAATTAGCTTTAAGACCTGTGTATGCTGCCTT
>JAATVP010000174.1 GCA_014523625.1 Nitrososphaerales archaeon TH5896 | reverse complement strand
AATATTATCTAAGAAAAAAAGAAAAAAAGGTTAGCTGACATTCTCACAGTTTTTGTTTGCTCTAACACCCTCAGCTTCGTTGAAATCTGTTACCGTATCGGTTCCCTTACCACAGTTGAACTTGTCTGCGCCAGTGCCACCAGAATTGGTATCATCTCCATCTCCACTCTTTATTTTGTCATCTCCGCCATCACCGTCACCAAATCGATTATCTCCAAAGTTTGTATCGTCTCCATCTCCACTCTTTATCTTGTCATCGCCGCCGCCGCCGCCGCCAGAACCGCTACTAGAAACCACTAAACTACGAGTAATCAGACCGATAAGCAGGAGCCCCTTTTAGAATTCAATCGGTGGCATCGACAAATGTTCATAATCTCCTGTATTATAGCTGCGTCTCCTGCAATCTGGACATTCCACATAGCTTTCAATACGTCTGAGCCTTGGATAAAAGCACTTTGTCATCTCGCTTCTAATCTTGCTATTCGTTCTTCCAGTCTTATAATGTATTAGAATAATGAATCTGTTATCTTTTTTGCATCTTCTACAGCCTCTTGGGATTCTTGAACCAGTATTTGAGTCATTTAGTGACAATCCCTCTTCTAATTTAGTAGAGTAACCCGCGGCTCTAATACATGATTCTGCTTTTGGATCATTGATGCACGCGTTTGTTGTTCTGTGACCAAGAGATCTGTACATTAATTTTTCAAATGTTGAAATTAATGGAATATGCATTATTGAAGCTTAAGTGAAATGGAAGAGAAAGTGCTGATAGCCCCTGGCCGTAGCGAAAGTTACTTCCTGCCTTGCAGGGGGTTATTAGTGCCTTGATAGCTGTGCGGCGGTATTTTTAATAGTACTATGAGTTAGTATTTCCGTTGACAAAATGTAAAGAATGCTTTCGGATACTCCATTCAGCTTACATAAGAGTCGGTAGTAAAGGGGTGCTGACGAAAGTCGGATATTTCTGCCAGAGCTGTGATATTTTTCTAAATCTTCATAGAAAGCTGTATACAGGTCAGTCAAAACTGTATACAGTTTTGACAAATGACTTCGGATTATCCAATGAAAAAAGCCGCATTCGACGCTCAGAAATAAGCCTTGACCGGGATTTGGACCCGGGACCTTTGCCTTACCAAGGCAACGCTCTACCAGGCTGAGCTATCAAGGCACTAATAACACCCTGCAAGGCAGGAAGTAACATTCGCTACGGCCACCTACATAAGCTTAACTGCACTCTTTACCCAAGTCCACCTTTGCTTATGAGAATGCAACCGCTAATTTCTATATATATACTAGTATCTTAATGCGTTCTCTTGTTGGATTCTCGATTTTTGAGAAACGAATCTGGTAGCAGGGAAAGTTGCATGAATGTGAAAAAGAATTCTCAATTGTTCGGCTGTTTTCAAATATCCTGGTTTCTGTAAGATTTAAGTAAGGACTTGTCAATTCGTCCTATGAAGTAGCAGCGGGGGTTGTAGAGCCTGGCCAAATTGTAATCATCTGCTTGGAGACGCGGGACTTAAGATCACAGTTATAGGTGATCCCGTCTCTCAGGGGTTCGTGGGTTCAAATCCCACCCCCCGCATCAAATTGGTGCGATTCCTGAATTCAAAAGCAGACTTGATCAGATGAAGATGAAATCTATTGTCCGTGCCAAGTTCGGGATGGAAAGCTGTGGCAATAATATTGTCCTGCTTTACTGCCACAACCTTGTCCTCTAACTTTGCAATAACATCAACTCCTTCCTCTGCTTTTGACACTATGGGAGCCCGTATAAATATGCCTTTGAAAGGCCTTTTTCCTATAATTGGAATTTCCATTTCTGCCTCAAAGGAATCCCTTTGCCTTCCAAAAGCGTTTCTTTCTACTACTATGTTTAACAACGATAGTAACTTTTGATTTGTTTGACCAATGACCCTGTCATGAGTTCTAGTGGATAGGATAATCATACCTGCACACGTTCCTAATACCGGCATTCCTCTAGATATCACATCGGCGATCTTACGAAAAAGTTCCCCATTGACGGTAACCAAGTTGCTGATTAAAGTGCTTTCTCCACCAGGCAAAATTAAACCACTAATTCCTGAAATGTCTTCAGAGTGTCGAACAATTCTTACGTCACCCTTCTTACCTAGATAATTAAAAGCGATCCTAGTCTGGGAAACGTTCTCCTCGACGTCTCCTTGAATTCCTAATACTCCTATTACAGGTCCATCTTGTCTCATACGGATGGTCCTCTTTCCTGCATCCTCAAAGCCAAGTTTTGAGTATCAAGCCCCAACATAGATTTCTTTTCGTCCACCATTTTCTGTGATTCTAGTACAGTGGTAGGATCATCAAAGTAAGTAGTAGCGAGAACTATTGCCTGAGCTCGTTGTAAAGCATCGTCTGACTTGAAAATTCCTGAACCTACAAAGACGCCGTCACAGCCAAGACTCATTAAAAGCGCGGCGTCAGCTGGTGTAGATATCCCGCCTGCCGCAAAATTTACTACTGGTAATTTCCCTAACCTGGCTGTCTCTTCAACTAGAGGTAGAGCCGATTGTAGCTGTCTGGACGCCTTTATGAGTTCTTGCGGATCATCTACAATTGAATTAAGCCTTCGTATATCATTATTTACTGCCTTAATATGTGACACTGCCTCAGCTACATTGCCAGTCCCTGGCTCACCTTTGGTTCTAATCATAGAACAGCCCTCTTCTATTCTACGAAGGGCTTCGCCAAGATTTTTAGCACCATTCACAAATGGTACTTTGAAATTCCATTTCCATAGATGATTAGCTTCATCAGCTGGGGTGAGTACTTCGCTTTCATCAATGGTATCAACACCAATCTCCTCTAAAATTTGAGCTTCTCCAAGATGACCTATCCTGCACTTGGCCATGATAGGGATTGTAACTGCGTCCATTATCTCTTGGACAACCTTCACACTAGCAGTTCTTGCTACACCACCTGCCAACCTGACATCGAACGGGAGTTTATCGAGCACCATTACGGCGACCGCTCCTGCATCTTCCGCAATTTGCGCTTGCTCAATATTCGTGACATCCATAATAACTCCATGCTTCTGCATGTGTGCGAATCCTCTCTTAACCAAGGTAGTCCCGGTAGTAAATGGAGAGTGAGAACCGATAATACGCCTTTGAATATTTCTCTGCTCAATAATTTCGGATGGGACGAGAGATATCGTCATTTACAGAAGTATACTGCTAACAGTTATTTAGAGATTAGTGTCAAGTATCAATCGGAGAATGAGAGAGGCTGTTTTGAGCCACATTCAAATTGTAATTAAAAGTATAATAACTGACAAACTGGATATTTTAAGATATGGTTGATGAGACCAAGGTGGATCCTCCGCCATGCGATATATGCGGTAACGCTTTAGAGGCATGCTTGTGTGTTTGTCCATATTGCGGTGAACGTGATAAATGTGAATGTTGTCTATATGATGCTGCGACTGGTGGCGGATGATTTCTGATAGAAAATAAAATTGTAAACTAATAAAAGCTGGCAAATTAGAATCAATAACATTGATGTCACTTACGAATAAGTTGAATAACTCTCTCAACTGGCTCATAGGTGGTGCTCAAGGGAGCGGCGTGGATTCAGCCGCAAATATCTTTTCTAGAGCATGCGCGGAGGGAGGATTACAGGTATTTGGAAAGCGTGAGTATTACTCCAACATAAAAGGAGAGCATAGCTATTTTACTGTGAGAGTCTCCGAGAAAGAGATTCGATCACACGTGGATGAAATTAGTATGCTTGTCTCATTTGACGCTGAAACTTTGCTTAGGCATACTGCTTCAGTTGTTAAGGGAGGTGGAATAGTTTACGATTCAGAGCTCATCGATGTCAAAATAGGAGAAGTACCAACGTTGGATGACGCTTTTAGGGATAGGTTGGTTGGTCTTCTAGAGAAGGAAGGAAAGCCGCTAACTGTTCAAGGAATTCTTAACTATGCATCTGATAGAGGCGTAAATCTTTTCAGTATCCCATACTTCCAATTGCTCGAAGAATTTTCCGCAAAGAGCGAAGATCATTCACTAAGCAAATTATCACGAATGGTCAATGTAATGTCTTTATCTTGCTCAATGGCGTTGCTAGACTTTCCGTTTGAAACCCTCGGTAGCGCTATCAAATTCATTTTTAGATCCAAACCAAAGATAGCGGAATTAAATGTCACAGCAGCTAACTATGCTTATGAATATACCAGAATACATTATGATGCGAGCGCTCTGACTTTTGAACTAACAACTAAGAATCCTCTCTCCGACGTAATACTGATCCAGGGTAACCAATCATCAGCTTTGGGTAAAATGTCTGCTGGTTGCAGATTTCAGACCTATTACCCAATAACACCAGCCAGCGATGACAGTGAATTTCTTGAGGCCAATGAAATAGTGCCGCAAGTAGAAGGTAAGGACGGTTCCATACTAGTTCTTCAGACGGAAGATGAAATAGCTGCCATAACCATGGCAATAGGAGGAGCGCTCACCGGTGCACGTTCAGCAACTGCAACGTCTGGCCCGGGTTTTTCTCTAATGACTGAGGCCCTTGGATGGGCTGGCATGAACGAGGTCCCTATAGTTGTTTCTTTGTACCAGAGAGCAGGACCGGCTACCGGCTTGCCGACAAGGCATGAACAGGGTGACCTCCTTTTTGCCACAAAGGCTGGGCATGGAGAATTTCCAAGAATTGTGTATTCTTCAGGAGACATTGAAGAGAGCTATTATGATACCATTAAAGTGTTCAACTTTGCAGAAAAATTCCAGATGCCTGTGATTCATCTGCTTGACAAAGCAATTGCAAATAGTATCACTACTTGCAAAATATTTGATCAACAAAGAATTTCGATCGACAGGGGCTCGCTTGTAGAAAAAATATCTGATTCATCACCTGATTTGGGCGACGCCAGTCATTATCGTAGGTTCAGGTTGATCCGAAATAACAGGAATAACATGAATAATGGTGCAAGATACTCAATATCTCCCCGGGTTTTACTTGGGACTGAAAATGGGATATTTTGGAATACTGGCGATGAACATACCGAGGAAGGTCATATTACAGAGGATCCGGAGATAAGGACAGCAATGATGGACAAGCGAATGGACAAATTAAAGATTGCACTCGACCAAATAAGTGACGAAGACAAGGTGGCGTTGTATGGAATTGATGAACCAAATTCGTTGACCGTTATTAGCTGGGGTTCCACTAAGGGTGCTATTCTGGATGCAATGGAGAGGCTCCTAAATGAGGGTAAGAAAATTAGGTTTGTACAATTACGCTTGCTTAATCCGTTCCCAATGGAAAGAGTGCGCGACTTGATCGGGGGCCACAAACAGCTAGTTGATATTGAAATGAATTATTCATCTCAACTCGGGCTGCTAATTAGCGAAAATATAGGTATTAGTATGGATCATCTGATTGTCAAGTATAATGGCCGACCGATATCATCTAGTGAGATTTATAACGCGCTAATGAGAATACTGACGGGAGAAGCTCCTAAGAGGATCATTTTGAAACATGGCGCTTAAGCTTAGTGATTATAAGACAGAAGTACATAATGACTGGTGCCCAGGGTGTGGGGACTTCGGTATCCTCAATGCAATCCAGATGGCTCTTGCGGAGATGGGGATTCAGAAGCATAGAGCTGTTATCTTTTCAGGTATTGGATGCTCGGGTAAAACTCCGCATTTTATTAACACTTATGGAATACACACACTACACGGCAGAGTACTCCCATTTTCTCAAGGGGCAAAACTCTGTAATCCTGAACTTGAAGTAATAGCTGTCGGAGGTGATGGGGATGGGTTGGGAATAGGAGCAGGTCATTTCGTTAGTGCTGGAAGACGAAATGTTGACATGTTATACATCATTTTTAATAATGGAGTATACGGATTAACAAAAGGGCAAGCCTCACCTACGTTGAAATTAGGTTTGAAGACTAAATCACTTCCATTGCCAAATTCAAATAATTCCGTCAATCCACTTGCTCTTGCTGCCGTTTCCGGCTTTACGTTTATAGCAAGAGGATACTCATATGACGTTCGACACCTTAAAGATTTGATAATAAAGGGTGTCACTCACAAAGGCTTGGCATACTTGGATGTATTGCAACCATGTCCCACTTATAACGACATCAATACCAGAGAGTGGTATCAGGGATCAGATAATCCAGATCCAGAAACGGGAAAGCAGATTCCAAGAACATACAAACTCGAAGGAGCAGGATACGATGGAATTGTTCACTCAGATAATGAAGCAGATAGTAAGATGTCCAATGCAATCTTGAGGTCGTATGAATGGGGCAGTAAAATACCCATAGGCATATTCTACCAAAACGAAATGATTCCGACATATGAGGAAAGGATCGCAGCAAAAATCCCAGACTATGTTAAAAATCCACCGTCAAAACAAAGAGTCTTCCTATCTGGAGGTAGATCTAGCTCTGATATCTCCAACTTGCTAGATATTTTGCGAGTAAGTAGCTAGATAGCCACCAAATAATTATCTCTTTTCCAATAGCAATCTAAGAGCGGCTCATTTTTTCAACTATTTCTAATTAACATTCAGTAGACTAGTGAATATTAGCAGTTAAACTTAGATGAAAAAGAAAAAAGAAAAGGATTGACGGAATTTGGCTTAGTCCCACTTACTCCAGGCGGCCATCCATCTGTAAGTCCACGTATTGAGTTTCGCACCCAAAGCTGCTATTGGCACAGATAGCACGGCTCCCGCGCCAGCTCCTAAGGCTACTGGACTATTATAGAACTTGCCGACTTGTGGTTCGATTGGTGTCATGTATGGAGGCAGTGTTGGCCTAGGATACTTGAATGCCATTTCAAGCGGATCGCGTATGGTCAACAAGTTGATCATGTTAAACAATGGCAGTGAAAGACCAACCAATGTTCCTCCTATTAGGATCGCCGCGTGTTTGTTCCTTCTTGTTGCCCAGTAAGACAGGTCCAGCAACATTGCAGATGGAATCCAAACCGGTACCGTAATGAAGTCGTATGGATATCCAAGAGCAAACCAAGCCCCTTTCGCAACCCATGTATAAATCGTCATTATAGTGGCATAGTAGGTCGCTGTCCCTGGCACTCCCGTAAACAACATGTAGTAGATGGCACCCACAACGAGCATCGTTGACTGCGATATAGAGAACACGACGAATGAAGTCCAAGCCCAATCAGTATAGAATATGTAGTCTCCTGCATTAATAGTCAGCAGCGTGCTGTTAACAGCTACGACAACTATGAAGAGATAGTGCGTTGTGCGTCTTAGCCAGACCATTAACAACTCTCTGCTAGAGGTTATATATAAAATTTATCTACGCGCGCCAAAAACTTGCTGAGAAAAAACAGTGCAATAATGCGTAACTTCTGCCGCCAAAAAATAAGGAATAGATCAGTACGGACGTAGAGGTTTCTCTGTTGCGATCTTCCACATCCAGAAGAAGCCTAGAGCTTCGATAACAGTAAGCACAGATAGGGCGTATATACCACTTGGCAGAGGATATGCCCAAGGATAAACAGTTACGCCTACATAAACACCGCCAGCTGTTGCAGCCCAGCACAATGCAAAGCCTAGGATTAAGATACCCCTGAAATTTTCTACTCTGCGTCCGATCATCTTTTCTACATCGTCGTCTCTACTACCGCCGCCTTCAACGCGCCTTCCACCAGGTCCGAATCCCTTTGGTAAAGTCATCTTATACAATACCTGATCATTACTTACCTTTTTAAATTTTGCTGTGCAAACTGAAATTAGATTGAAAATATGTATGCCAAAGCAGATCCCATATCCAGGATCATCTTTATTCAGAGTTACAAATGAAGGAAATTCTCTACGGATTATGAATTCATGAAGGAATAGAATTTGATCCGTCGGTAACAGCAAAATATATATCTTTGTTTCTTCTGGTATCGCATAGAAACGACAAATGATTAACAAGGCTATAGTCTTGACAGGATTGGCTGCGGTATTAGTAATGTCTAGTGCATTCGCATTTATGCCTTCTGTAGAGGGACATGGTGTTCAGGCCCAACTCCAGAGTAGGTTTGTGAGAATTCAAGACGAATCTTTTTCTGGTCAGACACTTAAGACCGGTGATGAGCTAACAGTAACTGGCACACTACAGAGTTTGGTGAACAGGCCACTTAGAGCGTGGTTGTCGCTTTTCAGCGAATCAACAAATGCAGGCAACAGGTGGGAGTTCATAGCTCGTGATCCACCCGGCAATGTCTTTGACATTGAACCAGAAGCTACAATTCCATACTCACTAACCGTCAGAGCGCTAGAACCAGGTATTTATCATGTCCATACACAGCTCAATATTCAGACCATTGGCCCAGGACTTGGTCCAGGACAAACCGTTCAAGTGACGGGCGAACCAATTTTCAAACCAGTTCCATGGACGAATGTTTTCTATCAAGTAATATTGATAGGGGCAGGCTTAGGCGTAACCTTCGCGACTAGACCGTGGCAAGTGATCTAGTAATCACACACACAATAACTAACTTCCCTCATTTTTGTGCTTAATCAACAATGGGAATTGTATTCAGGGAATACTTTCTTACGCTTTTGAAGTTTTTATCGAGCTGAAATCTCATCAGTTCCTACGAATTTCTTCAGGGATTCAGGTACTTCTATCGTTCCGTCCGCGCGTTGAAAGTTTTCAATAATTGCAACTAACGTTCTTCCAGTCGCGACCAGAGTGCTGTTTAGGGTATGAACTAAGCGAGTTTCCTCATCAGGGCGATCTCTAAATCGTATTCTCAATCTCCTAGCCTGATAGTCTAAACAGTTCGAGCTCGAAACAATCTCTCTATAACAGTTTTGTCCGGGCATCCAGGCTTCTAAATCGTAAGTTTTAGAGGAAGTCTTACCCATGTCACCCGTACACAGAAGGACGGTCCGAATAGGGATTCCCAATTTTTCATAAAATTTCTCGGCCAATTCTACCATTTTCTGATGCTCTTTTTCCGAATCTTCTGGACGTGTGAATATGAACTGCTCAACCTTGTCAAAGTGATGCACTCGAAAGATGCCTTTCGTATCCTTT
>JAATVP010000173.1 GCA_014523625.1 Nitrososphaerales archaeon TH5896 | reverse complement strand
AGCAGCAAGCAAATATTGCAAGAGCTGAGGGAGTTAGACAAGCTAATGTGCTGCAGGCACAAGGTGAAGCACAAGCCATAACCACAATAGATGAGCAGCTGCGTCAGAGTCCTAGCTATCTAGAATGGCTCAAGTCCCAGAAATGGAATGGCCACTTGCCTCTAGTCGTTGGTAGCGGTGGGTCAGGAGCGAATGGTCAATCAGTGACTCCATTCATAGAGATACCAACGAGTAGAAATGAATTTGAATCAGCTGGTGGAGGAGAAGCCGGTACAGCAAAC
Organism: Nitrososphaerales archaeon TH5896; assembly: GCA_014523625.1. Taxonomy (GTDB): domain Archaea; phylum Thermoproteota; class Nitrososphaeria; order Nitrososphaerales; family Nitrososphaeraceae; genus TH5896. The sequence continues at coordinate 14,613 of JAATVP010000173.1, read as the reverse complement.
TCCGGGAACGCATCTTCATCTTCCTCGTCAGGGTTGGCTGGAGGTGGCAATACTTTGCAGAGTGTGTTGAATAATACTGTATTAACAAACGCAACAAAGTAGCCCATTGAGAATGAAGGAAACGAAAATGTTTTCATATAATCCCCTCCCTTGATATGATAAAAAAATGGAAGATGTCTGGATTTGTTTCGAGCTGATGGCTTATTAGCTAGCTAATAGCAATTGAATCTTACTAGACTTCCCTTTTTTCAAGTCCGGAGGTTATATTGTCGATAGAAGCGATTGAAAATTAGTGACTTTTATTTCATTTTTTAATGCATCGATTTTTACTTGGAAAGAATCCCGATTCTAGCTTTCTTTGGCCACTAGACAGCGACTTTAGTCAACGTGTCACTAATTTGATTTACGTCCCATTTTGTCACCGGACCAAGATCTTTTGTAGAATCTGCCTTTTCACCACTGCCGCCCGATCGTGTTGAATTTCTAAATCCGTCCTGCTTAATTATCCGATCAACTATTAGTGCCGCCACGGGCAATGCCCCAGTTGCCCCTGGAGAATTGTAATTTAACATATGTACAGAGTCTTCATTTTCCACCATAAAGATGTCAGGGACGAATTTACCATCAATATCCACTATCGAGGACCTTATTCCTGATGTTCCTCTTGTAGTAAATTGAGAAGCGTCGATTGAGGGAAGAAACTGCTTCGCCCGATTTATCATTACCCGCTTGGAGAGGGAGCTCTTCAGCTCATGGAGAGCCAGTGTTACAAATTTCTTGTCTGTGAAGAGATTAATTAGACCTACTCTTCCTGTATCTGTGATAGATTGTAGTATTTTTGGCAGGATTAGTCTCATATTTTGGTTCCAGTTGTACGCAAACGGGCCCGATACCAAGACTGCATTTGGTCCCACCTCTCTTCTTCCATCAATCCTGACAACCCAGTGAGGATCGAGGAAGGGATACTCAGAATAGCGAGGTACAGAGTAAATACTCATCTTCGTTAGATCCTTGAGAGAAGACGGGGCAACCCAATATTCCCCTCTAAAGTACAAGGCCGAAAAGCCTTTGGCCAAACCCATACCATGAGCAATAGTAAGGGCCGCGCCTCCTGCCACATTGATAAGGTAATCCGCAGATAGCTCAACGTAAGATAACCTTTGTTTGTCAGTGGCGGTTGATTGTGTGATATCTGCCTTAGCGTCGGTGTTCAGAAAAGATCCTGGGTTTACACCGGCTGACAATGTTGCTTTTGGGACTGTCCAAGATTTAAGCAACTTAAGCCAAATATTATGACGGTGTCGCTGTCGTTGTTGTTGTTCTTGTTGTTGTTGTTGTTCTTGTTGTTGCTGCTGCTGTATCGAGTCGTGACGAAGATTTGAGATGCTTTGGTCAGAGTATAAGTGTTCTCCTGACTTTATTGATACTAGCTTGGCTCCGAACATTACATCACATCCTATGTTTTGAGCATCCATCAAAAGGCGTCTGGTGATTTCACCGTAGTTGACAGAGGCATCCTTAGTGCAATGAATAGCACCGGTGCATCTGACATTTGGCTCCAAAGCCGCAACCTCTTGCTTATCTAGGTATTGTAGTTCCTCGTGGGTTAGGCCATTTGAGTATCCCCACTCAAGATATCTATTTAGATGTGCTATTCCGTTTTCGTCTGTGGCGACCTCTAAGATGCCATCCTTAATGAACGGCAAGTGCCTTGATTGGCAATAGTCAGAGAGCATATCAAAACCAATTGAAGCAGACCTTGCGAACAATTTTCTCTTTGACGGGTCATAGAGGAACGGAGCATGAACTTTTCCAGTATTTCGAGAGCTGGCGTGGAACGCTGGTGAAATTTCCTGTTCGATAAGAAGTATTCGCGTACCTGGTCCTAAATTGTAGGACAATAAATAAGCTATAGAACATCCTAGGATACCTCCACCAATTATAACAATATGGTAATTTTTTCTCTCACCCAATGCAAATTACTTCGATGTGTGCATAACTACATTCATCAACAAGTCATTTTATTCTTTATAAGGAGACTAGTGAAGTAAAGCTCAAACCGAAAATAACTATATATTATTTCCCATCCTTAAACTATCCGTGAAAGTACTTATAGCTGAGGACAATCCGGATACTCGGTTTTATTACGATGTACTTTTAGAAAAGTACCAGCATGTGCTTGTCTCAGCAAAGGATGGTTTAGAATGTTTAAGAATATATCACGATGAATTCGAGAATATAAGACTGCAGACTGATGCAATGCAAAAGATTCAACCTTTTGACGCTGTAATATTAGATTACAAGATGCCCGGGCGCAATGGACTTGAAGTTGCCAAGGAAATATTAGCAGTTAATCCACATCAACGAATAATATTTGCATCCGCATACGTCAGAGACATACTCATGGAGGCAGTAAGGCAGCTTAGGCAATTGGTTGAGCTAGTTCAAAAGCCATTTAACGAAACACAGTTCATCGATATCCTTGAAGACGCTGAAGTGTATCGAGAACTTAGAAAATTTGATGTCGATATAAGTCAAATTAAATTGGGTCAGTTCAGGCATGAACAACTGAGGAAGCTTCTTGAAATTTTGAAGGAACTTAGAAGAAGAGCACATCAGAGAATAAATTAAATCTATAATTGCCATTTTTCTTTCGCCTTATGACATAGACTTTTTACAAATCTGGATCAAAGAGTTTGATATTCGGTATTGCGCATCGTATCTAACGCGCAGATGGCGATCGATCTAAGGCATACTTTTATGGTAAAGTCGGTTTGTGCAGCTCTTTTGTCTATTGATAAATCCTCGGTACTAGTTGGGGTTCACCTGCTCAATGAATGAATATATTAAAGATTGGTAGCGAATGTTAATCGTCAAGTACGAGCTGATAAAATGCACTTTCTTAAAGCTCCCTATTATTTTTCTCTAGTCCAAATGTGTTTTCTTCCAAATAGATCATAAACTGCCGTCACGAAGGCATCTGACAGGTGGGAATAATCGGACTGATTTCGGAAGGAGGATAGCTGCTTCTGCAGCTGCAGCTGCTGATGTTGTCAATGTCAATTAGTTGATGACTGAATGTCCCAACAGGTAATCAATAAATTTAAACCATTTATTTTTTCAAAGATTGGACTCATCATTAAACATTTGGCTATTTTATTTATTCCTATCTTGGTTCTAACTATGATGCTTCCTCTATTAGTATTACCTCAAACTGGTTTATTCCATATGTCTACGGATCGGCCAAATGACTACCTAATGATTAATTTTGCTTCTGCTTCGCAACTAGAAGAGCAGCGTGACAATTATAGCATTGAGGGACCAATTGTAGTTAACGCTAGTGGGATTATCGGAGAGAATTCTACTGACGCTATTTATCCTGCTTTTAATTATAGTCTTACGGAAATCAATCAACTCGAAAATAATAATTTGGCCTCTAATAGCACTTTTCTACCGCTTCCTGATCTCGGTTCCAATATAGAAACACCATCTCAAGAAGCATCTATTGCAGGGGATGCAAGTGAAATGACTCAAAGTGCCATTGAGAAAATGGTAAATCCTAGCTCTTTACTTTCTTCAGCGATAGACGACATCCGCGAGAGTGGAAATAATGATAATAAAGCTGACAATTCTCAAGATGTCAAAACAACGCCGCCTAATAATACCATAAGCTTCCTCAAAAGCGAATTTTCAACGATTCCTTTGTATGGCATGAATATTCCACCAAAAGATTATCTTATAGTCTCAAGCGATGAGGCGCTCGGAGACGAGAGTGATAAGCTTTTTGCAACTGCAAGAATTCCCTGCAATGATAAAAACGAAACTCCATTGAGGGTTGTGTTGCTGGAAAATTGGTCAAGTATCGCTTACCCGCCCCCTAAAATGCAACTAATTCATGGCGACGGTGGAGGAGGACTATGCATGTTCAGGATTGAATATCCAGAGAATCGGATTATTGACTCTTACATTACGCCGACTACATCGGACAAGAGCTCAACTCAATATCTTATCTCGTCAGCTGCAATAGCACTGTATAATTCAGGAACATCTGTTCTAAAATTCCCCATTGCTAGTTCAATTACGATATCACACATTGGTTCACTTTAGGATAAATGACCGGCTAAAGAATAACCTAAAACACAGGGTGCTAACATTTTCATCAAGCACTGAAGTAGATGACAAAAAGCCCGACCAAGCTCCTCAATTGGACACAATCGACCCCAATGCTAATATTAGTGATATTCTTTCTATAAATCATATAAGCATTGATTGAACTTGAAAAAGTGATTGATTCGTTAGGTGACCAAAAGTCCTTGTCTATATTTAAGTACATTGCCAAACAGCCCTCGGATACATCAACCCTGCGTAGCCAGCTTAGCCTATCGCGAAAGCAATATTATACAAGACTCTCTGAAATGGTAGAAGTTGGACTGATCAGAAAGTATCACAGCAATTATACTCTTACATCCTTTGGAAAAATGGTTTACGATGCCTTAGAGATCATTGAACTGGGGCTGACAAATTTTTGGAAACTAAAGGCTCTAGATAGCCTTGAATTTGCAAAAGCTGCCCGAGTTCCTCATGAAGAAAGAGAAAGGATCCTTGAATCTTTAATAGACAATATGAAGATTAAAGAGATACTTTTGGCCCGCTAACCCTTTTATTTATTTACTCATCAATTTCTTTTAGAACCAAAAATTATTACAGGGAATATTCCGTATTTAAGGGAATCACATTCGTTATCCTTTGAGACTATTGTAATTTAGGTCAAATAATTTATTCAGATACAATAGTAGCTAAAAGACATCTATCCCGGTCAAGCGGTTGCGGATTAACCCTATCAATAGTCGCATTTACGATTCATAAAAATAAAAGATTATATATAGCAATATTTAGTAGATACACTAATAATTCTTCTGAATCTAAATATTGTCTTTGAAAGTAATGACAGATAGTTATTTATAAAGTATTTTGTAATGATTAGGATATATATATTTATAACACTTATTCTATAGACGATATTGCATGAAAGCAAAACATTCAACCTCACATAAAAAAAGAGAAGTCACATCAATAAAGGTCGATCCTGAATTGTGGAAAAAGGCAAAGATAGAAGCGATTAACCGGGAAATAGATCTGTCTGAATTAGTAGAAGACGCTTTGAGGAAAGAAATTAAGGGCGGCAGTTCTGTGACAAAGTGAACTGATCCAACTGGCATATGATAGGCTTCATCAGGAATGGCAGAAAAAAGAAAAGAGTTATCTTTTCGCAGATATAGAATTTCAGGAACAGGCAAATAAAAGCTAGTCAGTAAAGGTAGTGCTTGACCGAGGAACCAAATAAAACCGACGCATATACAATACAACTATAATAACTACAATAGCATCGATAACTACAATAGTGAAACTGGGGGGTCAGTTAATTCTGGCCTTCCGACCTTTTACTTTGCTACCACAATTGCGTTCCTTCTGATGATGATTGATTGGAAACAAGCAGCTGTACCATTTTATTTGGATAGCTACTTTTGATGTTGGGATTTTCGAAAAGTTGACGACTAGTAGGTATTCAGAAGCCTTTTGTATAAAGTATAAGATAGTATGAACGTGAAGTACTATTCTACAGCAAGAAAATCCCTTTTGTATAAGATTTCCCTTTCTCGCGTGATTTGATATTAGACTTTAATATAATGTTGAGCAGGCTTATTGTGCTTTCATTAACAGGATAAGTGAGTTTACCCTAAGACAGAAATTCGATGAGACATTGTCAATCAAGCTACTATGTAAAGAGTTAATGTAATGATAGTTCTTCTCTAACTTACTGCATCAGGGATCTGTTTCGAAAAATCTAGCCTAAGATTCATCCAAAATATTTGCGGATGTTCACGTTCGCGCGTTCGTTCGTTCGCCAGTCAAAATATAAGTTCTAAGAATTGAGCGCAATCATCGTAGCCAATCAATGGGAATGTCCTGATAGAGACCGTTTGGTAGAATTCTTCTAATAGAAATTGGTAATGCTCTTACTTCCAATTCTGCTACGGCCAGGGAAATCGAATCTTTGATTCCACCAGGGATAGCGATAAGGCTTGGGGCTCCTAGAGAGAGCTGCAGTGATCTTGCTCCGGTAATTCTTGCCTTCTCAAACCGCGTAAGACTCTGAGGACCAATTAAAATTTCGGTGGAAGCACCTGAAATTTCTTGAAGCTGGAATTCTATTTCATCATACGTAACAACTTCATCTTTTGGTCTAGTGCTCAATGAGAGTTCCTGCATCGAATTTCCTTTCCCTCCGTCTGTTATTTCACTCTCAACTGAATTTGCCAACGCTTTGGCAGCTTTTTTCTTACTCTTACCGGCATCTCTTTTGGTGCCCGGCGTCGAGACTTTCTTACTCTTTGGCACTGCTGAACTGGACGATGGCTTCTGCTTCTTTTTGGAAGTTTCCTTTTTCGTCGAAGACAGTTTGTTAGAAGACTCTTTAAGTACCAAGAACAAACCAATGGGGAATTAAATATATAATTAAATGTTCCGAATATTGAAAAGTGCATACGAATGGATGTAAATAAACGTTTTCATCCCGGTTGGGATTGAAGTTATGCACTCGCGTTTCTAAATGGAAAATTTGCAGATGCAGCGCCTGGGAGTAGGAAGGCTAACTTTTAACTTAGTGTTTCAAATGAAAAGGATAAGATGGAGGACAACAAACAAAATGGCCTGAAATCAGTATCGAGATTGACCGCTATGCTCGAAATTCAGGGACAAGATACAGTTGAATATGAGTTCGTTAGACATCTAGCACCCCTTACAATCAGTAAAGTGTTTAATTCATTGCCAATCACTGATACTGTACATTTTTACGACAATAAATTTGCATATATGAATACTCGGCTCCAAATTGGAGGCGAAAAGCCAAGAACCTCATTTAAGCCTGGAGATATCGCATTTCTAACTAATTCATCGTCAATATGCTTCTTCCTTCAAGAGTGTAAAGTATCGCCAATGAGTCTGATGGGTACGGCAAAATCAAATATCGACATGCTCAATAGGTGCAAGGTCGGTAATATCTTAACTTTAAAGAAATAGTAGGAAGCTAATTCAGTTCGTTATGAAGATAACCGCATTGCGTACTATGCTTCCTGAACTACTGTTTGATAAATGCGATGTCCACTATATCCACCGGCCACTTTAACCGAACCTTTAGTCTCCATGGCTCTTATAAAAGAATTAGCCACAGATATTTTTACACCTAAATTTCTCGCTAGTGCCTGGACTGTAACGGCTTTCATATTCTGCAAGGCTTTTCTCCCTACTGCTTCTTCAATCGCAACTGATAATTTCTGCCTACTCCCAGTTGATTTCTTTGAATCTTCTTTCTTCTGGGTTTGAGATTGAGCTTGGTTGGTGCCTGATGCGTTAGTTGAGTCTTTACTTTTCGCACTAGAACCTACTGGCTTCTTTTTCACGCCGCCCATGGAATTCCAACTTGTATTTGTTTAATATAAGTTGTATGCTAATAAAAGGAGCTACTGCTCTTCTTTTCGGCCAATTATTGATAAAAAATGCCTTGTACTTAGACGCTATAATCTCCATTTAGTCTGCCTTTGCCGGTTTGGCCAATAAATACCCAATAAGTAGAAATCCATTTCATTCAAGTCATCACAATTGCCTTGTCTCAATATCCTATGGCAGGCACATGTTATTACGGAACATCCTTCTGATTTTGAATAGGCCCGAATGTCGGATTTTGCTAGCTAGATATAATAAATCCTTGGTATTATACATATCTTTAATCCTATAGCTGCCTTAATCTGTACTACGATGAATTAAAAAGCGTTTTTCAACTCGTACGTAGTCATTTGGTAGGCTCAATGACGCAGTATGTATGTCATTGAACATATGATTTACCACGACTCGTCAAGAAATCTTACTGAACTCGTCAACCCAACTATTTCATAGTCTTATTCTTTATGCAATGGCCGCACTATTACAGACATCTTAAACGAAGACAAGATGTCCTTGCACCTATTTCGTATAGTTACTTCGGTGATTCCCGCAAAACTTGAAATCTCCATTTGGAGCAAACTTACTCCCAACAACACCGAGGCAAGATAAATATAGGCTGCCGCAAGTCCATTTGGCGATTTACCATCCGCCAAGAGATGATCATTTGTCTTGTGTGCTATGTCGATGGCTAGTCGCTCAACCTTAGTATCAATTTTTGCCATATTGGCCAGTTTAGAGATATACTGATCTATTGCAGCGGCAACTGGATAGATATCATGTTGCATAATCGAAAGAGTTGGAGTTCGGGTCGAAGCAGAGAGCAGCGCCTGGTCTGCAAAGTTGCCTCGTGGCAAATTATTATTATTAAAATTACTATTATGTCTGTGCGGCCCCTCTAAATAATATTGACCAATTCTAGGTTTTTCTGCTAGATTCTCGAAATGCCGATGCTCGTATTTTGGCTGAATATAAGATTCGGTGAACATTCCCATTTCCATGACCATGGATCTATAATATTTGGAAGCCAATCTTGTATTTGCTTTAGATTTTTCACCCGAGCCCAATGGACTAACAATTTCCTCAAGAGACCTGACCACATTGCATTTTTTACAAGCAAGATAGATAGTAGCAGCCGCAATACAAATCACGGACTTTCCTTTTGCTTCGCTCCGATTTTCAAAGAGACGGTAAAACATTGCTGCGGTTTCTGTAATTGTTTTGGGAAGAGACAGCAAGGAGCATATTTCGTTAATCTTGTACAAAACGTTTGACAGTCTCCTTTCCTTTGGAGAGGCAACCCTAATTCGAGATTGCCATTTTCTCATTGTATTCATTTGTTCTACAATTGCGTAATCTATGTTTTTGCCGCTATAGTCCTTCGAACTAAAACCAATCTCTGTTCTCAGCCCATAGTCATGCAAGGAAAAGCTTGTATGGCCGCTTGCCCTAGTCAATCTACTTTTTTCTTCGAAATCATTAGAATGACTCTCTGGGCCATAATCATTTATCTGATCCATGACAACACACCCACATCTTTCGCAAATGTACTCACCTTTACTTTGGTCGTGAATCAACCGCGAATTGCATTCAGGACAAATCGTACAATAGTCAACGCTCGTCATACTGTATTTGCGACCCCTGGTTCAATTCGTCTCAACTGATCACACCCTACACCTGATTCATTGGTACAACTGACCGAGTCTTTCGCACAAAAAGATCCTCGGTTTACAACCATCGATTGCTTAAAATTTATTGAAAAAACAGTTTTCACCATTTTCTTGGTGAACCAAATTACGTGAGCATATCCAACCACCTTGATCGTCAGAACGCAGAAGCCGGCATTATATTTATTTGAAATGGTCATAAGTATTTATTTTAATTGAAAACTTTTGTAGATACAATTCCTGCTACGAATATTTAATCTAAATCGGGACTTAGGGGTCATATTTTATCAATCTATGTGAAAATATTTGACATTAATGCTTATTTGCGAAATGACCAAAATGGGTTGTGGATCGCCGTCTGCTTGGTATATTGGGGGTAGCTACGAATCGCGTAGGCATAATGTATACGCGGAGAACTGATTGAGATGTCAAGAGGTCTTGTCATATTCGTGTTCTGGGTGATGGGTTTCTCAATAGGATTCGCGGCATATCTAGTGTTGCCAGATATAGCGGAATGGTTTGGCCAAGCTATGCCAGAGGTTATAGATTATAGGACTGCAGGCGCACTGGTAGCTGGAATAGTTGGTTCTGCCATAAGTACTTTGACAATCGTCAGGTGGGCTAGTAGGTCGACAGTTTATTAATGCACCAATTAATTTTCGTCTCGCATTAAAATAGGTGCCAACTGTTTAGTAATTGTAGAATACAATGGCGAGATCGATTTATAAATGATATTTCTTTATGTTAACAGGTGACGCAGGTCCTTCAGGATTCGTTAGAGTCCCTAACAAAAGAGTTCAAGTCCACGAGGCGAACTACCCTTAATATATTTTCTCAGCTTAAGCACGAAGATGCCGTGATTCAGGCAAGTGACTTTGGCAGCCCACCGAATTGGCACTTGGCTCATGTAAGCTGGTTTTACCAAAAAGTTTTGGAGAAATATGGAGTAAAAATAACTCTACCAAAGGAGATTAATTTGGCTTACTTAAACTCTTACTATCAAAAGTACGATTTTATTTTAAGCAAACCCGAGAGAGGAAGATTTCCAAGACCTACAATCAGACAAACCTTGCAATATAGATCGCTTATAGACAAGGAAGTTGTAAGATTCTTAAAAAGCGGGAATATCAATTATCGTGATGATGCTTACTACGATATAAAACTGGCCAATCAGCATGAAATGCAGCACCAGGAGCTACTGATTTACGATTTACAGTATTACTTCAATCGATTCATCGATCCGGATGATAATTTTCAACCTTCGATTATGCAACCAGTCGAAGCGCCACAGACAGACCTTCCTAAAGAAAGTGCCAAAGCACACAAATTACATCATTCAATGGTTGAGATCCCTGGAGGAATTTACAACCTTGGTTATCCTGGTGACCAGTTCTGTTATGATAATGAACTTCCAGAACATAAAGTCTACCTCGAAAATTACCTAATTGACATATACCCAGTGACCAACGGTGATTTTCTGCGATTTATAGACCACGGCGGGTATGAGGATTTCAATCTCTGGTTGGCTGACGGGTGGGATTTGGTTAGAGAGCAACAATGGAAAGCTCCTCTCTTTTGGAACTATGAAAAAGGAGAGAGATGCTGGATGAAGAAGGACTTTAGAGGCAAAACTAAGTTAGATCCTAAAGAACCAGTTGTGAATGTAAGCTTTTACGAGGCAAGCGCATATGCTAGATGGGCAGGAAAACGACTTCCTACGGAAGCAGAGTGGGAGAAGGCCGCCAGTTGGAATGAGAAGTTACAACGGAAATTCCTGTATCCTTGGGGAGAAGACATGGACGTTCATAAGTACGCAAATGTGCTTGAATCTAACATTTGGGCTCCCACACGTATCGGAACGTACAAACAAGGGGGAAGCTATTTTGGATGTTTTCAAATGATAGGAGATGTGTGGGAATGGACTTCTTCAGAGTACAGTTTATATCCGCGATTTAGGTCGAAATTTTCAGAATATACCGATAAGTGGTCCATAAACCAAAAGGTTCTTAGAGGCGGATCCTTTGCTACACCATGTTTGCAAATCAGAAACAGCTATAGAAACTATTTCAGGCCAAATGAACGAATACTCTTTTCAGGTTTTAGATGTGCCGCAGATGCCTAATTCTTGTGAATATTCACTTAGTAAATGTGGTTGATACTCTTAGTGATTTGCAAACATCAAACCTACACAATACAAATTGTTATGATCGAGAAAATTTTCCGCAATTTGAAACCCTGAACGCTCAACAATATCTTTCATCTTTTCTAAAGTAAATTTATACGAATTTTCTGTATGTATTCGTTCATTTTTTAAGAAGGAAAATGATCTCCCTAGTCTGTTCACATGCACCTCGTGTGTCGTTTTCGAGATCAGGTTCATTTCTATTCTATGGTATTCGGTATTGTAGAATGCTAAATGACGAAAATCTGTCTCCCTGAATTCCCCTCCTAACTCCCGATTTATTCGGGATAGTAGATTAAGATTAAAGGCAGCTGTAAACCCTAGTCTATCGTTGTATGCATCCTCAAGTAATTTAACATCTTTCTGCAGGTCAAATCCTAAAAGCAAGAAATCTCCTTCTCGCATACTAGCTCTTAATGAAGTCAGAAATTCAATAGCTTCTTGGTATTCAAAATTTCCAATAGTAGATCCTAGGAAAAGTACAAATTTCCTTTCAGGCATAGTTCCGTTTTTAGCCGAAATGTTGCAAGCCTCACGGATCCCTTCTGAATAGTCGGCAGCTATTCCGAAGGTATTTAGTCGAGTGAACTCTCGGTTCAGGTCATGTGTAGTTCTCAAGAGAATTTCTTGAGAAACATCAATCGGAAGATAGAAAACATGCTTTTGCTTTTCAAGTAAGGAAGAAAGCAAGATCCTCGTCTTCACTGAATTGCCACTCCCTAATTCAACGACAGAGACATCGTCATCCATAAATTTGAATATTCTTTGTCCATATCTTTTGAGAATTCCTGTTTCCGTTCTGAATGGGTAATATTCTGGCTGCTCACATATTCTCTCAAAAAGACTAGATCCTAATTCATCATAAAGATACCTTGGCTTGATCCATTTCTTATTATTCTCCTTAGAAAGGCCGTCAATTATATCCCTGGCAAAGTGTTCGATTAAGGAGATATCACGCGAAATGAATGGTTGCATTTCTATTCTTTGATTGTATTGATAAAAATATTAGGTTCATAAATAAGTTGTGCATTAGAACGTCACTTTCTAGGCGTTAGGTCAGGCTCTGAAGCATGTAGATTTTAGCCTTTTGATATAGGAAATTCCCCCTTTTAATGATTCTAGATAGCTGATCCGCTCCAAGTTTGGTTCAAAACTGACGTATCGCTGATAATCAATTTTGCTCAGGGCCTTCAAGATTGACCTAAAATCAAGATGCCCACTTCCGGGCATTTTCCGATTGTTGTCTGCAAAATGCATGTGCAGCAAGAAATCACTTGCCGATTCAATTGAATGTGATAATGAGTCTTCTTCAATATTCATATGAAAGGTGTCCAATAATATTCCAAAATTCGGATTGTCTACGGCTTCACAGACATGTAATGCATCAGCAGCAGTACAACAATATGGAGTCGCGTACCTGTTGAGAGGCTCCAGAAGTAAAAGTACTCCATTGTCTTTAGCGCAGTTCGAAAGGTCACGTAGAAGAGGAACAGATTTCCTAACCAATTTAAGTTTCTGTTCATGAGAGAGTATTCTATGGCTAAAGTCAGGCACTGAGGCATATGGATCGGTGAAAAGACAAAGATTGAATTCCTCTCCATCTAATAGCCTGCAGAGTTCTATACATCGAATCACGTATCTTCTTGCGATTTCGACCGTATCGGTGTCAGCGCTGAGTAGACGTCTATTCACTGCAATGCTGTTCACGTTACCCCACATTCCAGTCACCCCTGAAATTTTGAGGTCATACGAGGCCAAGGCCTCAATGAATTCATCTAGGTCCTTTGCTGAATAATCCTCTCCAATAAACTCAACGGCGTCATAATTTAGTTGTTTTAGTACAGGTAGGGCATTAGTGAGCGATTCAAATATCTCCTTGAACGAACTCAATGTGATGGAGTATTTCATCGTCCATCCTTTTTTTCAAGTGTACGATTCTATAAAATATGAACCTAAATCTGCCGACGTTATAGTATCCTTTGCCATAAGTGAATTTATTCTTTCATCCTTCTTGCTTGTAATGAAAATGGAAGTTGAATTTTCACTATCTAGTTGTAGAGGCCTTCCATGAGAGCTTTTCACCAGACTTGCATCTAAAGGAATGGATTTCTTATTTTGGTCGAAAAACAGCTCAACAGGATCGTAACCTGGCTTTCTATGGATGTCCACTGTAGTAGCAAATGGAGGAGCCAAAACTGGATCATACCACCAGTAGTAGGTAAACCATTTATTTTTTTCAGAGATAGCGATTAGGTCTCCACTTTTAGGATGATCTATTCGATATTCGTGCTTCTCGCTAGCTGTCGATAAAACTTTGTCTATTCCACGGATCTTGTCTAGGTACTTCTTTACTTCGTCAATCTGAACTGGTGACTTTACGTAAATGTGAGCTACTTGATGATCGACCATTGCGAAGGCATCACTGTACTCGAAATCGATGAACTCATAACCGCCTATTTGTCTAACTTGCAAAAAGCCTGCGTCCCTGAGCAGCTGATTCAAATTGATAAATCCTTCCACATCGCAAAATGGGTATTCAGACAAGACTACAAATTCTGTAGAGTCGAACAGTCCTAATTTTTTTACCCTTTCAATACACCTTCCTATTAAATTGTCTGCCTTAACCAGATCCTCTTTTACTTCCCTGCTATTTTTTCCAAAACGTTGAGCTGAATAGTCGACATGAGGAAAATAAGTAAGAAGTATTGACGGTCTTTGCGTCTCAAATATAACTTCCGTCGCTCCAGCTATCCACTCAGTTGATTTTGATGACGCAAACGGTCCCCAATAGGAAGCTAGTTGAAATTCACCTAACTTTGGCTTTAGAATATCTTCATAAAAATTGGGAGGACGAGAATAGCACCACATAATCATGTCATGTTCAAGATGGATAGGTTTAGGAGTTACAACTACGTCTGATTCTGCGTGAAGCGTGTTCTGCCAGAACAGGACCGCACTCTTTACGTCTCCTGATGCGCCTCTATTTTGGAGATCCCAAATCCTTTGAGCTTCAACAAGTGAGCTATCTTGTTCCCAAAATGAAACGGAGTAATTTGATCTATTATACGTGCCGTTCGATATTATTCCATGTTCATTAGGATACTTACCCGTTAACAAACTTGCCTGCACAGTAGATGTGACTGCAGGAAAAACAGGAGTGACCGGGCAGTATGCCCCTTTTTCTGCAACCTGTTGAATATTGGGCAGATTATCAGAGAAGCAATTAGACGATTCTAAACCCACGACATTAAAGACAATTAAGTGTTT
>JAATVP010000172.1 GCA_014523625.1 Nitrososphaerales archaeon TH5896 | reverse complement strand
CTACCTTTGGACTTCCATAACTTTTCCACATGAAGTAATCTTGGTATCAACACTATTGAGCCAATTAATAGAGCTGCAAAGAGTCCAAGTATTTGAAGTATAAGGAAAATGACGTCTGTTATTTGTGGTGAAGTATCACCAGTTTGAACCATGGTAGTTACAACAGATAACACAGCAATAGCAAGGATATCATCCACTATTGCAGCACCTAATATCAGTCTGGCTTCCTTTGTCTGCATTTTTCCTAATTCTGTCAATACTTGGACAGATATTGCAATACTTGTAGCCGTAAGTGCTGTAGCTACTAGCATAGACTCTAATGCTTCTAATCCGTAGAACGTCAATACAACAAACCCAACAAAGAATGGAACGATAACACCAATTGATCCAACCGTAAAGGAAGCAGCTCCTCCCCTCAGGAATTCACGTGGTGTAATCTCTAATCCTGCTACAAACAGAATGACAATGGCAGATATCACTCCAATATCAAGTACGGTCTCATCTAGTTCTACTATTGGTTCTCCATCAAAAAATATCAAACCACCTAAGGCAAAGGGTCCAATTATTATCCCGGCTAAAAGTTCACCAAGAACAATTGGCAACTTTAATCTATGGAAGATTTCAGCAAAGATCTTTGCAGTAAAAAGTAAAATGGCTAATGATATAATAACATGAAGAAATTCAGTGCTGCTCTCTACCAATGCCATTTATATTAGCGAATAAATTGACCTACTTTAAATCGTTCTCAATTATTACTAGTTTGAAAGTAACAAAGTCTGTGTCATGAAAATAGAAGTTCTGAATACACTAGTATACGTGAGTAAATCACTTGGTTGGCTAATCTGTTCCCCAAGGATTGTCTATGATAACACGCCATGTACCATCGGGCTGTTGACGTAGGACATCGGTAGCTGTTGAAGCAAGGTTAACAAGATTGCCATCAGGTCCGGTCCCACTGAACGACCATTCACTTATTACAAGAGCAAGATTACTTGTCTGGAATACTCTCTTTACTTTGGATTCTAGCTTACCCCGCATATCAACGAATCCTTGCATACTTTGACGTATGCCTTCTCTACCCTTAGTGAACTGTCCTGGCTGAGAGGCAAAACATGCATCGGATTCATAAAGTATCATCAAAGAATCTAGGTTCCCTGAATTGATGCATTCGGCTACAGAATGAAGTACTTCTTCTGGTGTGACTTTGGACATTTAATAGTAATTCGGTAAGGACATACACCATAAGTTCGTTTCTTTGAGTGTGGATTATAGTTATCTACCTTCTTTCCATAAAAGAACCAATACAGTCTCACAAACGCATCTGAATTAGAGTTTGCCTTTTGTGTTATTCTATGCTGATGCTACTATGGTTTTAATTCAGCGCCACCAAAAAGAACAGAGAACGCTCTACACCATATCAAGACCGTATCATATTTTGATAGATCTGTTCCAGCAGGTATCAGATAGTTTTGATTGCCAATATTGGCCTTTAATTTGCCTAAGCTCACAGAGTCAGATGCACTCTTATCTGTTGAGAGATATACATAAAGATCAGGTCCATTAGTAACTACTAAATCCTCCAATCTAACTACATTACCTCCATCCTCTATAGGAATAACTTTCGCAATGCCTTGTGCATCATGTATACCATCTCCAACTCCAACAAACGAACCAGTTAATAACAAATCACTAGTTTCATTTCCTGTTTGCGAAGTCTGCTGTTCCAATAAGGACTCATTAATCTGAGCCATTGATTCATTAATACTAGTGTTCATCCTTGTGAATTCAAGCATAATTTGATTCCTTTCTTTTTCATCCATCCGATTGCCGGCCTCAATTCTTTCTTCTTCGCTCATTGCCATAAATTCTTGAAATTGATTTGATGGTGGTGGTGGCGCTGATACCTCAGCTCCTCCAGGAAGTGGTTCATCAATTTCAGTTGAAACAAATAAAGGGGAAGCAAGATAAAATGCACTTACGCCTATAATGATAACTATTGCACTTATGATTCCAAATTTGATTCCCTTGCGCATGTTATCACGGATAGAACAAGCTTTGTGTTATTAAGTCTTCAACTAAATAGAATGAAAAGGATCGGACGTCTGAATAGGCTTCAGATATCATAATGATTTCAGTCAGCCACTTCGATAATATTACTAATCCCGTATAGCTTTCAGGAGAACTTTGCAGTTTTGGTATTGGTATTCAATTGTCTGGTCTTTCTGTATGATGCTGGGGCCGCTACCGTAAATGCACCAGCCAATAGTGCAAGAGGGACAGACAAGAGTATAGAATGCTGATAGAATATCAAATCTACTGTCTCAGCTGTTAAAATGCAAGCGCTTTCTGCGGTTATCAGAATAAATAGACTACTTTTTAGTATCGTCTTTAGTCCCCGCTGATTACGGATCCTGAAGAGCCGCCTAAATCCCAACGCAAAATTCACGAAAGTTGTTCTGATGTTGGATACGAATCCTAAAGTTGAATCTTGTTCTAAAACAGAGCAACAACTGTCTATTTTACATGAGCCGATCCTCTTCTCACTTTGAGGAGCGTTACCGTACCTGCCCAGAATTGTGATAAAAGTTGTAAAACCGGCCAATGAATATCCCATTACATATGCGATGACAATGCCTCCAGCATTGAAACCGAAAAGATATAATCCTGTGTTTTCTCCTATCTCGGCTGCTGCAATGCACAAAATCTCTATTCCCAATGCAGCAGCGTACAGACCTTTAGCGCACAAGAAGAATGAATATAGATCATTGTCCTTCTTTTGGCCTTTACTTTCGAATCCAGTTGATAATTCATTGATTCTTTTGTTACGAGGATTTTGATCGGAAAAAGCAACGTGAAGATTTCCGCATAATGAGTTGCTGCAGCAGCGATCTTTTTCTTTGATAAAGTGAATAGCTAAACAACAACATGAGTCCCCCCTGCAGCAGTTTGCGCAGTATACTGCTCCCTCGAAAGATTCACCCTTAACACATTCAGTAGGAGTGCATTCACATTCCGCGCATTTCACTACTTCATTCATCCTCTAAGTATATTCAGATTAAGGGTGAGAGATAGTTAACCTTTCCTGCCGTTAGGTATTAGATGAGTTACAAGGGAAGAATGACTCTAGGTAATAATAAATAGAAAAAATCACCTTGATATTCCAGCGGTTTAACGTGGGAAATGGTAGATGTGGATGAAAATAAGGATAAAGATAAAATAGAACATGCTAAGCCGCAGTTAAGGCTAGGTCTTAAACCTAACATCAATCAGTTTTTGCTCTTAATTCTAGTAAACGCCTTTGTAGGTGCTATGATTGGTCTAGAACAAACCGTAGTTCCCCTCCTAGGAAAAGAGGAATTCGGGCTAGAATCCAATGTACTAATTTTATCTTTCATTGCCAGTTTTGGAATTGTTAAGGCTGTACTCAATCTCTTTGCTGGTAGCCTATCAGACAGATGGAACAGAAAAAAGGTTTTAGTATTAGGATGGCTATTTGCTGTGCCTGTTCCTTTCATCTTACTCTATGGTCCTGATTGGAACTGGGTTTTGTTTGCTAATGTATTGTTGGGAGTAAACCAAGGTCTTGCGTGGTCAATGACTGTAAATATGAAAATCGATTTGGTTGGAAAAGAGAGAAGGGGGCTAGCGCTAGGATTGAATGAATTTGCGGGTTATGTTTCAGTTGCTCTGGTAGGATTTTTCACAGGTTATATAGCGGCTATCTATGGTCTAGAACCATATCCACTCTATTTAGGAATTGCATTTTCACTATTGGGCTTAATTGTATCCGTTATCCTTGTTAAAGATACATCGAGATTCACAGAATTAGAATTAAAAAATGAACTACAATTGGAAAAGAAAGATGGATTAGTTAATGGGCAAAATAAGAGTCAAGAAAAAGACCTGAACGAGAAGCTACGTTTAACAGGAAAAGAGCTACCCTTTACCAGTGAACGAAACGAATTGACAGATAGCAATCTAAACTTCAAACAGATATTCTTAGAAACTTCTTGGAAAAACAGGACTCTATTAGCAGCTAGTCAAGCAGGGTTGGTTAACAATTTGATATTCGGTGTAACCTGGGGCGTATTTACAATCTATTTTGTATCTCTTGGAATAGGCGTAAACGATACTGCATTTCTAAAAGCATTACATCCTGGTGTATGGGGATTCTTACAACTTGCAACAGGCCCGCTAAGTGATAGCGTAGGTAGAAAGAGGCTTATTTATCCTGGGATGATTGTTCAAGCAGTTGGTATATGGGTAGTACTAATGTCTGGAAGTGTCTTTTTTGGGCTAGTCATTGGCATGACCCTTTTAGGTGTTGGAACAGCTCTTGTATATCCCACTTTGCTTGCAGCAATAAGTGATATAGCTAATCCACGTTGGAGAGCTACTTCTTTAGGTGTCTATAGATTTTGGAGGGATTTGGGTTTTGTTTTTGGGGCTATTGGAATAGGATTTATTGCAGACATTTCTAGTTTAGGCACTGCCATTCAGATAGTGGCATGGATAGCCTTGGGTTCAGGGATATTCGTTCTTGTATTTATGCGGGAAACTAAATTGAAGCTTTAATACTACAAAACATGATGCGTGTAAAGCAACTTAAATAGTTTAAACGTGTTCTGAATTGTTGTTGTATAAAACCCAATCTTGAAATGATTAAATCAAAATGGGTGAGAAGAATATATTGTGATAGATTGTCACTCGGATGGGCTTCTGTTGTGTGTGAATTGTTATGATGAAACATTTGATTTCTTCTTCTTAAGCTTGCCTACGTATATCATTAGACCTGCACAAATAAACCCTACAATCTCGGGAATTATAAACACATAGAATCTTTCTTCGGGATTAGAATCATAGTATACCAAACTAGCAATTGGTCCACCTATTAAGCCCCCAAACAATCCAATTATAATTGCTATTGTAATGACCCTATTTTTGTCCCACACCAAGAATTCATAAGCGTAAATATGCTCTTAACTTCTTCTCTCTATTTTCGTGAGTATAAGTGAGCCATGAAAGCCGTGACACTTTGAGTCGAACCTGTATCATTACTACCTGCAAGACCTGCATAGCAGCTTTCTGCAGCAACCAACTGAGATTAATGACTGATAGTACGTAATCATTATACGTTTACTCTGTATTTATCGATTCCAGGAGTGTGATGCATGTATTTTCTTCTTTTAATACCTCACCTTTTTCAGCTAATATATCCTGTATTAACTGGTTTGCGTAGAACACCAGGAGGTTGCTGATTCTCCGATACTTTCTCGGCAGCCTGTTGTTGGATTGTTTGGATTAATGCCTCAGTATCTCGTGCTTTCTTTTCAAGGTTATTCATATTCACCGTTAGTCCAAGTATTGAAAGTAGGCTTTCTAGAATAATCCTGGAAGCTTTGGCGTCAACGACATAACCTGATGTCTCTACTAATAAACAAGTTCCTTGCAATCCACGTAGCTTTCCGACACCAATAATCAGGCCATTCATTCCTGCAATAGTGCCACTATCCATGGTCAAGATATTCTTTTCCTTAAATGTACTCACTATATTTGAATCAGTAGCTGTTCCGAAAATCCTGGGCTTATCCACAAATGTTCCAGTAACGTATGCTGCCAAGGTGATGATCTTTTTTGTATTAAACTTTGTGGCGATATCTATAATTTGGTCAGACAAAAAATATGCAGAATTAGGATTCTCTGGTTGCGAGTCTCCAGTCAATAAGAGCATATCATGGTTGGAACCGGGGGTAGCAGATGTCTTTGAATAAAAAATTGTGTTTTTCATAAGCTCTGCGATGCCATCGCCTCTAATCATAATCTGTGGAGGAAATGAACCCGAGTAAATATCAGCAAGATGACTTGCATTTAGTTCCTGAATTAAATGGTCAATTGCAATCTTTCCGACATACCCGCTTCCAGGAAAACCGCAGATCAAAAACGGCGAGTTCAATTGTGGCATGTTAGCAGTGGAAAACACTACTTTATTTCTCTCCAAAGAAGATGACATCTACTTAATATAATCAATGATTGATTTTAAAGTGTTGCATATGCCCTCAGGGTATCCATAACGAAACTACGCATTCAAGGTAGCCTATTAAATAAGATTTAAAAAAGAAATGCGTTTCGAGCCAGATAAGTTTAGGTTGTTTGCTTTCTTAGTAGGAAACACCTACTTCGGTATATGGTCAGACGGGTTCGACAATTGATCAGAATGCCCTACATTACTACCATCACCACTTTCATTTCCATCCCCCTCCACAACTTCTCCAGAATCAACTACATCGGCAGGCCAGCAGTGAACAAAATCCGTTTTATGCAGTCTATTGGATATCTGATATATGTGATGTTGATGAATAGAAAAACATGAAGATACTGGTAATAGATGATGATCCAGATATTACTTCGCTATACAAAGCTACCTTAGAGGGTCACGAGGGATTTGAAGTAGAAACATTTAATGATCCCCGCAGAGACCTATCAAATTTCAAACCACATTATTATGGTATTTCAATAATAGATGTAAGAATGCCAGGGATGGATGGTTTTGAACTGTATAACGAGTTAAGAAAACTAGATCCAATAATCAAAGTCTGTTTTATTACAGGATATGAAGTAAACTATAGGGCGTTGCAAAGTATATTCCCAGAGCTGGATCAAGAATGTTATATTTCAAAATCAATAACAATGAGAGAATTGAAAGAGCATGTAAATTATTTATTGCGGGATTTGTAATAATAATAAGGCAGACTTTTTCAATCATTGCGGGAAGAATTAAATTAATTTAGCATTCATGCCTTCGTTCTCATCAAGAAACTTATACTTGTCCTAGCGTCTATAATTTCTCATGATTTTCAGCTCGAACCAGTGGATATTGTTATGTATAGATAGCAACTACTTTATTTCAATCCTTTCTTATTGTTGATTACCTTATTGGAAAATCATAATGTAATGCAATAAACAAATGACCCTGTAAAATAGTCATTTCCGCAGATATAATTTGTTCACCAGACCTTTTGAGTGAATATAAACAATCCAAATGAATGTAAAGATAACGGCAACGAAAATTTCTCATCCCTGATCCATGTTGTGTTTCTAAAATTTGTTCTCCTGTCAGCCAGTCGTTTAGAATTAGCGCAACAGTAAGACGACGAAGCATCCACTATGTTAACAGCTTTGAGCTGATGCTACTTAATGGAGCAATGATGAATCAAATTCCTAATCTTGAGAGAGATTGGGGAGGTATGG
>JAATVP010000171.1 GCA_014523625.1 Nitrososphaerales archaeon TH5896 | reverse complement strand
ATTTTTCATTAATTGAATCAAATGCAACAACTATCTCATTAGAAAATCAGAGTGCTCACAAGATAGTATATACTAATACCAATAAAGACCCTAATTTTCCTCTCAAGTTTAAGACGATGCAAATCTTTACCATAAAAGATGGTCAATTATACACACTCTCATATGTTTCGGAAGATTCTCAATACCTGAGGTATCTGCCTACCATTGAAAATATGATTAATTCGGTTACATTCACCAAAGATACAGGTTTGCAGACTACAGGAAATATTGATCTTATGTCTGATCCCAATATCATGCGGATATAGGCTGTAAAAAAGACAGCCACACTGTCACCCATCATCCTTGGACATGTGTACATATACGAGATTATAGTCTTTCTAGTATTTTTTGAAATGTTGGCCTTAATTTGGACGGAATAGCGTCAAGATGTTCTTCAATCTCCCAGTCGATACAGCTTAATGCCGTAGCGTCGTTAGATTCTATGATAAAGCCCTCCAGTTAGTTTCGAACTAACCACAACGCCTAGAATACCTGCCGCCATTGATGAGATAACCAATATAGGATACATCTCATCGATCATCTCAAAGTATATTGAAGCAGTGACACTTGGCCATACCGGTTGTGGATTAGTAGAAACCTCATTATATGTATGAGTAATTAAAGGAAAGTATAGCATAAAGAACGTTAGTCCCAATACAGTTCCTGTTAATATACTAACGATCCCCTTTCGTGTTTGAGAAAATGATGATGATGATGATGATATTCCTAAAGATGGTAATGAAAGTAACGCATCAATAGCTATAATAGGAATGACATTTATCAAGTAAAATGGAATCGCAGGTACTAGATTTTCATTTGGAAGTATCGTCGTAATTAGATTGATAAAAATAAAGATCATTCCAGTAGCAGATAAGACACCAAACTTTTTGGTTATTTCCCATGAAGTGAATAATACAAAGGACACAAGAAATGGAAAACACAGAGTTGCAATTAATCCAGCTAAAATCGGATTTGGATTAAATTTGAAAAAATCAGTATCAGAAAATGGAAGAGAAACCATATGAATTATGCCAGAAACCGTAATCCAAATTGCTGTAATTGAGACTATTATGTACAACGAAGATCTTTTGTCAAGTGTTGTGGTATTGTTAGAACTTGTATTTTTCAGTTCAAAAGTAGAATAGCCATCTCCATCATCCAATCTCTGCATGTTGGTCTTCGTTCTCATTTTATTATAGGAGTTATTATTTGAAGTCAATCCAAGGAAGGCACCAATACTACATAAAACCATTCCCATTGTAAGCACTGCATGTGGTGGACTCAATAAACCGTCAAGACCGAAAGCTGTATGCCAAGCAAAATCTAAGGGACCAGCCGAAATCAACATAACAATTCCTATGAGTATTATACGTAAGTAAGTCGGAAGAGATTTTCTATTATTATTGTCTGATATCTTGTTACCGCGTCGGTAATAACGATATGTCGTCAATGATCCAAATAAAACCAATACGACACCAGAGTATAGCCCAGCATGAGGTGGAGAGAAAAATGTTTCAGGTCTATTCAAAAGATGGTTAGTAATATCCCAGCTGCCTGAACTTGCAGTCAATAAAATGCCCAAACTCACAATGATCATAGGAATAGAAGGATCTGTTTCAATCCTATTTTTGAAATGACGTATCGGTAATGAAATGGAAGAATTATCATCTTCCCTACCAAATAGAGATCTAAATGTATCAGCCATTGTTAGTCGTCTCTGTACCTAATAATATTCAGGAATTTGGACTACTTATATTCATCTATTTCGAATAATTTGGTTTAGATTCAAGACCAGTATCACAATTATCGGATACTCTCTGATCCAAGCTCTGCATCAGCAGAAAATTATCTTGACATTCTTTTATATTCGTCTATTGCAAATATCTAAACTTCGTTTTGCTTATTGTTCAATCATTTGTTGGATATCCCCTTTGAATCTCTTTATTAACCTGGATAACGATTTTTGAATTTCTTTTAGTCTGTGTTCTGTAGCTCTTTCTATTATATCAATACTTGTTGCCCGATAAGTATGATATTGGCCACCATTCCTTAAGTTTCTACTTTCTTTCACGCAAAAACCGATACTAACCAACTTTTGTAATGATCTAAATATCGTTCCTTTGTCCTTTCCTAACTGTTTAGAAATTATTTCCAATGTAAGAGGTTCTTTAGTTCTAAGCAATATAACCAATATATCCAAATCTGAATGTGATAAATTATAAAGACATTCTAACAAGTTCTTACATGTACAATCAGTATCCATAAAGAGATTGATAGACCTCATGTTATCCATTACATCCCGTCATTATAATACATATAATTATTAATAGATGTGTAATAAAAGGTTTTGTACATATTTGGCAAAACCGTAATACTTAATAAGCGGATTCGCAGTATGTTTCATAGGTGAATACTCGGATCATGCGATATTATAGTAATAGTATTAGTGACAGAACTAATGACCATGATGAAGAACTAGAAAGGATAATGCAACGAAAAATGAATGAATTTTCGCTTCGAACAAAAAGAAATGATTCCATCGAAGGTAATCAGTCAGCCACTACTTCCCCCATTACTTTAACAGACCAAAATTTCAATGAAATGGTGGGTAAGCACCCTTTGTTAATTGTTGACTTCTGGGCCCCATGGTGTGGACCATGTAGAATGGTCTCTCCTGTAATAACGGAATTGTCTCAGGAACTGGCAGGAAAAGCAGTATTTGGCAAACTTAATGTAGATGAGAATCCAATGATAGCAAGCACATTTGGGATACAAAGTATTCCTACGATTGCAATATTTAAAAATGGAAAAGCAGTAGACGGGATTATAGGAGCTGCTTCTAAATCACATATTATGTCCAAGCTCTCCACACATATCAATAACAATTCTTCAACTGACATCAACTCTTCAAGTTCTGGAATATATTAGGTGTGTACTTTCGTCACCTTCTTTCCATCTACCTTTAATTTTTTTGTCAGGAACTGCAACTACGATACATGAATGTCAGGACCTGTGTTTATGCATATGTTCACCTTCATGAATATGGGGATGCGAATGTCTGATAAATTTCTCGTGTGTATGTGTTTGATATAACCTACGAATATAGGCATATAGCGAACTAATACCGAATGCAGCAGTTCCGAATAAGACTATTGTAGCACCCGATGCAGAATCAAGGAAATAACTAGAGTACATACCTAGAAATGCGGTCAAAATCCCAATAATAGTCGAAGCAACAACCATTTTCATAAAGTTATTTGTAAGCATTCTGGCAGAAATGGCAGGAGCAATAATAGCAGCAGCTATCAAAGTTACTCCGACACTACTCATCGATGCGATTACTACGGCCGCAAGAATTAATGAGAAGAACAGTTCTACCATGTCTGTTCGTACTCCATATACTTTGGCTGTTTCCTTATCGAATAAGGTAAAAAGTAACCTTTTCTGATAGAAGAATATGAAGGATGCAGTTATACATGTTACCAGCACGATAACAGCTATGTCTTGATCTGTTATTCCGAGGATATTGCCAAATAAAAGCGCCTCAAAATTCCTAGTATAGCTCCTAGTCGTGCTGATCAATAGTACACCGATTGCAAATCCTGCAGTTGTGACTACTCCTATTGCTGCATCTGCTTTTATTTTGTTTCTTCTAGTTATTTCATTGATAAGATATGCAGAAACAAAACCCCAGACTGCAGCTCCTAGATAGAAATTAAAACCAGCAATATAGCTTACAACTGCTCCACCAAATACAGCATGAGACATTCCATGACCTATGTAACTCATTCCTCTCAATACTATGTACACGCCCATCAATCCACAAACTCCACCCACCAGAATTGATACTAGTATTGCATTCGTAAAAAATTCGTATGTAAATGGCTCAAGAAGTGATTCTAAAAATAGTAATGTTGTAGTATGAAATGGCACTATCGACAATGATAATAATAATAATGGAATCAAATTATTGATTCTCCTCCTCCTCTAAGCTCATTATGTTTCACCATTACTTTTTTGACCAGCTAAATTTGGCGAAGACAGGCTCTTAACAAGAATTGTAAATGTAATATTATTGGTACAGCTATTCGAAGTAATACTAATCATTATAATCTGCTAAACCATATGTTCTCAATAAATTATCCTTAGTCAATATCGTTGAAGGAATACCTTCTGCTAT
The DNA here is from genome assembly GCA_014523625.1 of Nitrososphaerales archaeon TH5896. Taxonomy (GTDB): domain Archaea; phylum Thermoproteota; class Nitrososphaeria; order Nitrososphaerales; family Nitrososphaeraceae; genus TH5896. The sequence goes on along the minus strand of JAATVP010000171.1, from coordinate 8,579 downwards.
TATTGTTTTATTCATACATATAACCCAAGGGAGTCGTTTCCCAATTCCGCCGAGATCATGGGTAGTCATTAGTATTGTCATGTCTAGGTCTTGATTTAAGGAACGCAAGATCTCCATTATCTTTTCGCGGGTATTAAAATCGACTCCAGAAATGGGTTCATCTAATACCAAAATAGTAGGTTTACGAATTAATGCTCTTGCAAGAAAAACCCTTTGTTGCTCTCCTCCAGAAAGCTCTCGAATCTGTCTATTCCTGAACTCTGAATTATATATTCCGAGATCGTCTAATATTACTCCCACCATCATATCAACGTCCTTCGAAAACCACGGAGCAACTCCCGATCTATCCCAAATTCCCATCCCAATAACTTCTTTCACAGTTACAGGAAAGTTCCAATCAATACTTTCCACTTGTGGTACATAACCTATATTCTTTGATGAATATGCATATGGATCGCTGTTCTTATTACCTAAAAATTTTATTGTTCCTTTCCACGGTTTATGTAAGCCAATAATTATTTTTAAAAGCGTGGACTTTCCAGAACCACTTGGACCAAGTAAGCCTACGAACCTCCCTTTCGGAATCTTGACGCTTACGTTTTCCAGTACAGGCTTATGTGGAGCGTATCCATATGCTACATCATCTACTTCGATTTGACTTACTACTGCTGCTTCGCTACGATTATCCGTCATTTCCGAGTCTTAGATTTGCCTTTCAAGGAGATTTTTATCATAGTGAAAATTAGCCGGAGGAGTAAGTATCTGCAGGATCGACATTTGATAGTGCACTTACATTACCGCCCAATGGTACGAGCATATTCTCCATATTCTCCAACATCATTCCAACATAGGAATTTTGAGAGTCTCCTGGATCGCCTGGCAGGTCATCGTCACTAAGGGTGCCAACTATCTGAACGTTCGCTTCTTTTGCAATTTGATCGACTACCTCTGTCGGAAATACCTCAGAACCAAATATTGCAGGAACATTCTCGGCTTTTATCTGGTCAATTAAGCTCGCTACTTCTCGTGGTGTAGGTTGACCAAAGTCTGAAGGCTGAATAGCACCTATTACAACCATACCATATCGTGGTGCAAAATACGCCCAAGAGTCATGATATGTAAGGAGTTTCCTATTCTCTTCAGGTACTGTTTGCACTGCTTTCATTATTCCTTCATCAAGTTGCCTCAGCTTTGTGACATACCGATCAGTATTTTCAGTATAGTAATCTGCATTCGCAGGATCCATTTCAATCAGCTTATCTCTCGTAAGATTTGCGAATTTCATGGCATATGGAACATTTAGCCATAAGTGTGGATTAGGATCACCTGTTCCTTCTGGAAAGCTAAAGTCAAATACGTATTGATTAGGAGTAATAGTATTGTCTCCTAACTTCAAGATTTGAAGATCAGGATTTGTATTTTGGGCTTGGTCAACCACATCCTCAACATTGACCTCTAATTCAAGTCCATCAATAATTACGAGATCTGCGTCATTTACCTTAACAACATCGGAAGGCACAAGTTCAAATGTATGTGAATTAATCCCTTCTGGAACTAGCCCAGTCAATGTAATCTTCTCTCCTGCTACATTTTTCACTATATTGGATATCGGAGATACTGAAGTGACAACATTTAATTTCTCTGTTGAAGTCGCGTTTGGTGTTGATGTATTATTAGTTGCTATTGATGTTGCTGATCCAGATTGAATTGTTGTACCACCTGTGACAACCGTGGTAGTAGTAGTATTAGCACTAGCAGTGACATTTTGCACACCTAAAGAGATGACAAAAACCGAACCTACAAGCATACTACTCATAAATGGAGGTAGCAATGCAGAATTAAGATGAATCATTGAAGGAGGAAAAGAGGATGAGGTATTAAAACTTTGTTTAGATCTCCTAACTTGTCATATTGTTTTTTAAATCATTCATACTTCTGTCGATGTCGACTAAGTTGATCTATTTTCGATCAGTATCGATTAATAGATTTATCGATACAAAAAATGAGGGTATTTGTAATTACGACTTAGATTATATCAAGCAAGTATTAAATGATTTCGACTAAGTAAGAAATGATTATTACAAAAATAGTGGAAAGTAATATCGCGCTTTTCCCCTAGAGGGGTTCTACTGATTTTAGCTAAATCGATATTTTGCTTTGATCGTTAAGATAAATAATGAAAAAGTTAAGGCTCATTTCGCCTGGGGTAGTCATTAAATCTCTAGTTAAAATGAGTGTATAACGGTGATTTTCAGGTAGTAGAAATGGCCTTATGGCCCAAGCAGCAGTTATAACTAGTAAATATTCTTCCAACCCGAAGGCAGACAAGTTCCAAAGTGAAATCTTTGATTTTTCCATCTAACAATGTCATACTTAGAGTTTGTCCAATGTGAAGTGTTGAAAATGACAAACGTTTAAGAAATACCAGACGGATTCGACTTGGTTGACGACTATAACTAGAGTAGACTCACATAAATATTAAAGCTAGGAGGTGTCGATCAACAGAACAGGGCGCAATGAAAGCATTACCCAAAACTTTCCTATGGGGTGTATCAACTTCTTCTTATCAAGTGGAAGGGAACATCACAAATAATGACTGGGATTTTTTTACACGATCAAAACAAATTAGCAAGAGAATTTCAACCATCTCAAAACCAAGTGTATTCTACAAAGGAGGCACTCAAGTTGATCTACAGTCAGCAGGTGACGCAGCCAGATTCTGGGATGCTAAATATTATAAAAGAGATTTCGATCTCGCGAGAAGTTTAGGGCTAAATACTTTCAGAATAAGCATCGAGTGGGCACGTATCGAACCCGAGAAAGATCACTGGGATCAGGTGGCTATTGATCATTATAAGGAAATGTTAGTAGCCATTAGGGAAAGAAACCTAATACCAGTGGTTTCACTAAATCATGCAACACTCCCTTTATGGGTCCTGACTCCTCCCCAACAATTTCTAAAACGGATAGGTCAAAATTTGTTGCCACATCCAATAAAGGACCTTCCACTAGGAGATCCATTGCCGTCCGATCCCTATTGGAAATCTCTTAGAGGCTGGGAGAATGATGAAACTGTTAAAAGGTTCATCAGATACGTGGAACGAATAGTTTTAGAATTTAGAGAGCTAGTTGATTATTGGATAACAATAGGTGAACCTGTAGCCACAATAATTGGAGGCGGTTATATCTCTGGATTATGGCCACCTGGTTTTTTCCTCAAAGGGAAAAGAGCAAAAATTGTATTACACAATCTTATCGAAGCACATGTTCAAGCATACAACAAGATCACTGCCCTTGACAATATCGACGCAGATGGAGATGGCCTTACAAATAAAGTTGGTTTTACTCATCTGATGATGGATGTCATTCCAGCTGAACAAAGTAAAATATTCGGTATAACAACGAAAGATAATATTGAAGCTGCAAAAAATTTTAGTTATTTCACAAATGATTACTTTATTAACGCTGTCATTGAAGGTGAGGAAGATCTAAACTATCTGAACACACTTCAAAGAAGCAATAAGAATAGTGAAGAATTTATTGTACACGAGGACTGGAAAAACAAAACTGATTTCATTGGTCTTGATTACTATCGCAGGGTTTATGTTTATTCTAATAAGATCGTTTCTTTAACCTCTGCAAAGTTTGTTGGGGGAGTTCCCATAAATGATCTAAGTATGGCGAACAAACAACCTCATAGCATACTAAATACTCTCGGGTGGGAAATCTACCCCAAAGGGTTGTACAAGGTGATTATGAGAATTGAAAAGCAATGGAATGGCATACCGATTTTTATAACTGAGAATGGTGTCGCTGATAAACATGACGGATATCGTGCTCCATTCATTGTGTCACATCTTCAACAAGTTAGAAAGGCAATGGATGATGGTGTTCATATTATGGGTTATCTACATTGGTCACTCATGGATAACTATGAATGGCTTGATAATTATAGACCTGAAGGAAAGTTTGGACTGTTTTGCATAGACTTTGGGAAACAACATCATTCAGATTCAGGCCTTATTAGGCAAAAAACTAAAGGTGCAGAAGCACTCGAATTGATCATCAAGGAATCAGTCTCCCAAAATAAAGACGGCGTAATATCTGATTCTGCAATAGCTGCAGCTCAGAATAAATTTGGAACATTTACTGAAGACGGTTCACGTGTAATTTACCCATGGATGACAAAATGAAACAATGGATAAACAGCTGGTATGTTGGCCATCAACCAAAATAGTAGAAATACCGATACGTTGATGTGAACGCTGATCTTTATTATTCTAAATGTAATAGTTTGTAGTCTTGATGCAAGCTTGGAAGGCAAGGGGTTTGGTTAAATAACAAGAATCAAAAGTCATGTCATAACCGATTTTGAATTTTGAATTTTTAATAGACTTGGGGCGGCAGAGGTATATCTTACACTCTTCTTGAAGGATTGCCTGATTTGTCTAAAGAGCCCCAGATTATAAATAGGCAAATAATAACATTAGAAAGAAAGGAAAAGCAGGAATATCAAAGTTTGAACTTTACCGCGTTACAAAGATGGATATAAGAAAAACCAGTCAACGGTTTTAAATATAGTCATAATAAAGAGATACGGTACTCACTGATTCCATTCAGTGAGTGAAAAATTATTGAATGAAAGAGTTTCTAAGTTAGTTTATATTTACTATTGGCAATACCTAATATTCAAAAATCACTATATGTACGCGAAAATGCATACCATCATTCTGATAGTAATAATTCCAGTTCTATTAGCCATATTTTTTCTCTTTTCATTGTATTTCTTTCCACATTTTTATTTGGCTACACGACACGCTTCACAACCACTGCCAAAGATCATAAACGTCAATGTAAATACCTCGTCATCAGCATTATCTGATAGCGGTATCTTACATTTAGGAGAATCATTTGTTGTAACTATAACAAGTGTCAATCTTGGAGATACAACAGACTTTCAAATCGCTTCAATATCATTTCCTAATATTACAAGTGATATTCACGACAACATTGCAAATAAAATTGTAAGTATATTACATCATAATTTTACTCAAAGTCCGGTCTTTATATCAATTGGTGATGAAATTGGATCCGAATATACCGGATTAACTAAAACAACAACTGCAAAATATCCGTCTATTGAGTTTTACAATAGTCCATGGGCAACCAACACCTTATATGAAGCCCAGCTTCAAATAAAGCCAGTCTCTGAGGGGAATTTTGTTGTATTTGTCAAAGTTGTAGCATTACCCCATACAACTGATCTATCACATTATCCTGCTGTAGGAATTCGAGACCAGCAGCAAGAATATGTCAACGTATACCACATAACTGTCGTAAAGTAAGATTGCAAAAATTGAACCAGTCTCTAAACATGTTGTTTGAATGACGCGAACAAGAGCAGAAAAGAAAGATTTATCTAATCTGAAATATAGCGGCTCTCTGAAGAAGAGCAGCAATCAGATTGTATTATTTTTGAAATATCCAGTATATGCAAGGTAAAATCGAAAAAGAAAAGAACTAGTATCAATCTTGTACCGATTGAATCTGAAGTCCTAATAGAATGTCTGTTATGTGGTAACAAATATTATCGCTCATGTAAATGATATCATCCCATTGCTATGATAATAACAATGTCAAAACCCAATCGGTGAAAATAACAATAGTACTGAATTTCTGGCTAGCTTTTCAACTGATCTCATTTTCGCGTCGAAAGAATATGGACACTGTGACAAGTAATAACTAAAAGTTATATAGATCTTTGAACATCATGGATTCACTGGATCATGATAAGAAACACGGAAAGTTTCAACTATAAGAGCATACATCTGCTTATTCTGGCAGTCTCGCTAATTACTATAGGTCTTGCTGAACCATATCAAGTGCAAGCAGCAACAACTCAAATGATGGTGACAATTCTGGATCGAATGGTAAGTCACGTGAAGATCTAATTAATCAGCTCTGCCGGTTTGTTTCAGATAATCCTGCACAAGCAGAATTGGCTGCGTCAGCATTAGGATTCCCTGGCGATCCTGGTGCCGCAGCGAACGCTCTTTGTCCATTGGGATGAGAGAAATGCCCGATCGGAAACAACGACCAGATCATAAAAAATCATATGGAGTGTTTATGTTCTAATCACTCATCTCGGACTATCATCTGTAGATACGTTTGAAAGTATTCTGGGGCGCTTGATTGATCTGAAATATGGTGGAGACATCCATTTCCGTCAGAATCATTAATTATTTCTTTACTACTAATTCAACACAGACTCATCGATCAATTAAAGTCGATGATGCAGCGGCAAGACGGTTCTTAGCAGTTGACAAGTTGTCGTTATTTAGCTTTTTAGGTAGAATACATCGATACAAAATTCAGGGAATAGTAATTGCTTTTCCCCAGGCCAAGTAACTAAGCAAAACAGCAGAACTTCTAGTATTAAACTCACATATGATATCAAAACTATAATATTTTGACTATATGCAGCTATGTATAATCGACTATTTATAGTAGAGTATGTCTATATTTGGGATATGGACTGCAAAAAAGCTCTGAAAAGCGGGATAATTACTGTTATACTGCTCGTCGCTGCCACTTTGGCAACGCAACAATTGGAAGTACAAGCACAACAAGTGGTAGAAATGCCACGTCTACCGAATCTAATAGATGGAGATAATTGGGATCCACCAGAGACCTCAGAGGGAATAATAGATAAGTGTATGGAACAGGCAGAATCTAATGACGTGGAGGCAGAGCGGTATTGCAGCATGATGTCAGGTTTCTGTTTACAATTTAGTCTAACAATAAACGAATGTTATGCATATAATTTTGCTGAGCCCGAAGTAACACCACAACAGGTATTAGATGATATCTTGGAGAAAGTGTATAATCATTGAGGATACCCCTATTGATGGGATTATTAGTATTAGTAGTAATACTAGCGACTCCAACTATATCACTGGCACACTCATTTAAAATAGTCAAATGAACATGGAATGAGTATAATTAAATTGATTGGGGCTGTCAGCTTGACAGTGGCGATAATAACGATGATAACATCAAATCAGCTTTCAATATACGCGTCTCCAACAACTGAAGATGATGGTTACACATTTCCAGATGATGCGAGTGAAGAAGAGAAAGAAGAGATAGATGAACGAGAACAAGAAGCATGGGAAGACGCTGGAAGACCTGGAGAAAGAGATGATGATGACGATGATGAGAATGACAACGACGGTAACGATAATGATAATACTCCTGTTATTGCAAATGCACCAACATTAACAGTACAAAACACAGCAGTTAATGAAACCCGCTGGTACAACAACTGTGTAGGCAGTGGCAAACAAGATGGTGGGGGATTACAATTTAACACATTTAGTTATCAAACCTGTGGACAAAATGCAGACGGAGATAAAGGCTATTACGATGGCTTCGTGCAAGGCTGCATGGGAATAGATAGCGCCAATACACAAGAACTTTGTCAGTCTTATGTTGTGGAATGTCTCAGAGCAACGAGCGTCGATAGTTCAGAAACCTGTGATGCTGACGTAGATACAACATCGAACCCATGGAAACTAGTTATGGCCCGTCCAAATTGAAAATTTTACCTGAACGGAATATATCTTGTAAGCGATAATATTACTAACAGATCATGCCCGATTAGAAATTCATAAATGGGAACAAAGTCATGAGTTACGCAAAGATATAATGAAAAACTGTCCATAATGCAACAAATTTCAAGTCATAACGGTACTGATTTTTACTGGGTTACCATCCGAATTGGAACTGTAATATTAAGCTCAGTAGCAATTTCAAATTGCGGCTGCATTTTCTCTCCAATTTGTTATCGAAAAAATATAACATAAATCTGAATTAATCAAGATAAGATTTGTAACCAAATAGTGACTCTGAAGAAGAGATTGATTAACTTGACACATATCAGGTTCAGCGTACTAACAGCGGTTTTGCTGCTGTCGACGGTCGTACTAACCACGATTAATGAAAGCCACAGTTCTGTGCAAGCACAGAACATTACCTCTACGCTCCTCCCTCCACGTCTACCTGCACAGGACAGTACCTCTACACCTACTACATCAGCTCTAGAATCTTCAGGTAGTGAAGATGAATCGTTATCAAGCGATGAGGGCGATAATAATGACAAAAATAATAGTAACGATGATGAAAATTCTGGCTCATCTGGATCCGATGACGATGGCAACGGTGATGATAATGACTCACAACAAGATACCCAGAATAGTGCACCCATAACACCAACTTCCGAATCTTCAGATAATGATGTTGACGACGACAGTAATGACAATGATGAAACAACTGATCCATCTTCTAATTCGAATGAAGATGATAATGGTGTTGACGACGACGAAAATCCACAAGACAGCTCATCAAATGATGAGACTACAACAGAAGAAGGCTCGACTGAAGAAGCTGCCCCAAATGATGATGGTGATGGGCAGAGTACCAGTGAAGAACAAGACGTAGACGACAATGAATCCACTATAAGCCAAGAACCAGCTGATGAAGACTCTACCAGCACCTCAGATTTGAATGATAGTGACAGT
>JAATVP010000170.1 GCA_014523625.1 Nitrososphaerales archaeon TH5896 | reverse complement strand
AGGAAAGGCTACGTTCTCCAATAACGAAACGAGGGTTTCTGCTACAATTTCTGTATTCGATACTCTATGGATCCGGGCAGAACTTGAAAAGCAGAGTCATGCTAAGCAAGCTTATTTTAATATCTTTAAGGGATTTAGATTACGACAAGAAGAATACAGGCGAAAATGGCTCTTTGAGGAAAAAGGAGCAAGAAAACCTAACTAGTTATGATTTGATGTTTTAGCGTTATCATGAAGTCTCCGGTGAACTGATGGATATTCTCTTGCTCCTAGGTACCTCAACCTAGAGTAAACATTCGGTCTGCAAAGCAAGCAATATGTTATTTTGCATATCGACTACGATCATACCTTTCACACGATGAATACACATACACAAAAAATTATCTTATGGTAAAAAATTTAGTATCATTTAGTCTGATCTTAAATAAATATAGATTTAGGATATAAGAAATTCAATGCTCTCTAAAGCACCTGGAATTAAAAACCGAAGCACATATGTTTGCCCCCGCTGCAGTTCTAAAGTATTAAGTATCCTGAATCATCCAGTTAAACCTAACATGGTGATTGAAACTGCGAATTGCCCTCAATGCAATCTGGTCTGGCAAGATCAGTGGATCCTTCCAGTATTTCCCATCTCTAAAAGGTAGAACAAACAAGACCATTTATGCGGATAGACTGTTGGCTGCATGGACTTGCTGAGGTTTACCGATCTAGCATCACTGGTTAGAATTTTATATAGCAATCAGAATTGTTATTGTCAGGGAGGCGACGACTTGGTAACTAAAACAGCTTTGGTATATATTCTTGAATCGGTTTTTGACCTGAATGACCTCTATGGTAGTAACATTACATCTAACTCATGTGTCTTACTGTATGGATTTCAGAATAAGACTCGTTGCTGTTGAGATCGGAGGTAATACGTTCAGGCCATCATTACTAGTAATCATAGTACTTTATGAGATATTACAACCTAAGTGTATGTGATTTGTTTGCCATATTTATGTGGAGACAGAATAATGCTAGAATTCAGTTTCTTGAATAGTGACAATTTGTGAATTCAGATACAATTCCAGACGGTATAAATGGATGTTCCAAGCCATCTATTGTATGAATAACACGACTTAGTTCCACCAATATTAAATGCAAGAATCTTGGATAAGATAAGGATTATAGAGCTAGGTAAGTGATTAATAGATCTTAGGTAGGAGCCCTAATAGAGATGAAATAACAACTAGCACATTATCAATTCTATTCCATAACTTGAAACTGCAAATGAATAAGTCTAATTTGACAATTCAGTACAGAATTGTAACAATAAGGAGTATTTTCTGACAGAAAGCTAAATAACTATCATATTAATACATCGACTAAGCATGCTTATAATGATGGCAACTGAATGAGAATCACAAGACCATCAGATGCTGATTGGATTATAATATTAAAAGTTGTTATCACAAAGTCAGTTTTATTCCAGAAAGCATGGTGACATAATATATGTTAACTTCTGATAGTCATTTTCTTCATAAGTCATAGATACACTATCAGGAGGAAATCGGACCCTCATGCCTCCCTCTACTACTTTTTACAAGACTTTAGCTTGTTCACAACTTCGTAAGGATCTTGCAGTATAAACGGGGACCATGTATTAGTAATAGGATCTTTCTCTCGAATGTGATAGGAAAAGTGTAGATGTGGGCCCGTAGCTGCCTTGCCTGTATCACCACTGAGTGCGATTTGATCACCTGCTTCAACTGCCTTTCCTGGACTAGCTATTGATCCATTCTGAAGGTGACCAAAGTCGAACAAATGAACTCCGTCGGTTGACATAACATATAGAACGCTCCCACCTTCGAACTGGTACCCTGTGCGGCCCTCCTTACCAATTATAGTCACTTTCCCAACCACGGTAACATTCATAGGGGCCAACACCGGAGTGCCTATAGGAATAGGAATGTCTAAGCCATTATGAAGTTCTGGTTTTCCCGTAGTTCCAATATTAGTGTAAAAATCTCGGGTAGTGCAGAGAGTATCCCAGTTCGGAAGAGGAGGTTTGATTGAAATGGGGGATTGAGCTGATGTTGGACATCCAGTACCGAAATCAAGGTCACCATTAGGGCAAAACCTCTTAGTTGAGGGATCGAATATGTCGCAAACTATAGGAGCAAAGTTGGTAATACACTTTCCGTGTCTACATTGAAAATATTCCAAGTTAGTGAAGTTGGAGTTGGGATCTCTCCCTCTGTCAATACACTCTCGTGGGAATGTGCTAGCATAAGCAGGATTAGGCCCAACTGACTCTAACGTGAAAGTTACAGATGAAAATAACATCACAATCATAAGTACCGCAGTAGACGCTGATACAACTTTAACTGCCGATCTATCCAACCGAAGCTTTTGGTATATCTTTGTTTGATTATTGTCACCGTTGGCCAGCTCTAAGGCCTTGGTTCTGCTCCATTCGATTTGATCATTTCTCACTTCTGAGGTCAGATTTCTCATAACTCCGTGGTCGTTTTAGAAGGATTTCTCTTTTTTCAATATATTTATGATAAATGCTTCGAAAAATTGATAGGTTCAAGAACGTCGTACAAGAACAGGAAAAGGAATTAGAACAGAAAACCGGAATTGAAGTGAATATGGATGAAGACATTAGGAGTATAGAAGAGGTCTTGCAGGAAGTTGGCAAGACCAGGAAACAAAGTTAGGGAGATATATCGAGGTATTATTATTTTTCGGGACCAATTCACTCACCATCGATCGCACGTAAGGCTTTACCCTTAAGATCTAATGCCTGACCGTGATGACCATCGATTGCTAGGACTTTATCAGAATAGGTTATGGCTTCCTGATATTTTCCTAAATCATATAGAGTATATCCCTTATTATTCAATGCCTTGACATAGTAAGGATTTATGGCAAGGGCTTTATCATAGTTGTCAAGTGCTTCTTGATATCTACCTTCTTTAAAAAGAATATATCCTTTATTATTCAAGGCATCAACATTATTAGGGTCTATGACCAATATCTTGTTAAAATAGCCAAGTGCTTCTTGGTATTCCCCTAAATTAGATAATATGAATCCTTTATTATTTAGTGCCCTGGTATAATTAGGATCGATAGCAACGGCCCTATCATAGTATTCAAGCGCCTCTTGATATCTCCCAGAACTAGAAAGAGCGAGACCTTTGTTGTATACAAAGTCTACCCTATTTGGCTCAACGGCGAGTATCTTGTCAAAGTAGTCAAGCGCTTCTTGATTCCTATGTAATCTGAGAAGAGTATTCCCCTTGTCGTTCATTGCATCTAAGTTGTTCTTTTCAATCGACAATACTTTATTGTAATTACCCAAAGCTTCCTCGTATCTTCCAAGATTGAAAAGGGCAAAAGCTTTGTTATGCACAACCCCTATAGCTTTGGGGTCTACGGCTATGGCCCTATCATAATTAACAATCGCTTCCTCATATAGACCCAACTCGGATAGAGCATTACCCTTGCTGCTTAGAGCACGGAGCGAATCGGGTTTAAGAACTAATAGCCTATCAAAATATTCTATGGCTTCATCATCTCTGCCTAGATCGGAAAGGGTAAGGCCCTTGAAATATAATGAATCAATATGATGTGGATCTATCTTCAATACCTTGTCAAAATAATTTATAGCATCCTTATATCTGCCCAGATTAGACATTAAATAACCCTCATTATATAATTTTTCGACGTCATCCGAAGTTGTCTGGTTCACAGTAATGACACTTGCGTTCGAAGATCGACTAAGATCAGTAGTGGTATTATCACCCTGTGCAAAAGCCAAATACTGGCCGTTACACGGTACAGAACATACCCCCAAATAGACAGAAACAAATGAGATACATGATAATAATATAGACAGTAAGAATTCTCTTCCAAGAGTCGTTAGCATTAACCCTTAACAATAAAAAACAGCTATTAATAGTATCTACCAATCCGAGTCAGTCTACTTATCTTATAGCTAATAGAAAGGCCTGTTGTTACTTATGTTATTGCATAGACTAAGCATGCTTAACATATCTCTTTTTTTTCTGTAAGGTTTTTTACGTTGTTGATTCTAATTCTGAAGACCAGATAGTGTAGCTATCAATGACTATATCTGCGATTGCATTGCATTAAGTCGTTTGAAAATGGGATATTCTTCATAACAAGCATAGCTGAGGTATAAGTATCTGTTCTGACTAATTAACAATGGCGTTTATAAATCAATATTAACTTGAGCTTGTCATTATTCTAAAGTGGTAAAGATCGCGGACCTGAACTCGAGAATATCTTTGAGCACAACAGATAAGTCTCGATTGAATCATAGGATAAATCAATACATTTCTGAATCGTCCCCATCTGAGAAGGCAGTTATAAAAAATACAAAAAATACTGACTCTTTCAAGGTAGGGAATGAATTGGCTAGTGTTACTAAGCAGATTCTAGTAATAGATGACGACCTAGACAGTGCCATAGCAATTAGGACATGCCTCGAGACTTACTTCAAAAAAGATGCTCAAGGGTCAGAATTTCAAGTTATGGAAGTATCAATGTACTCAAATCCAGTAACCGCATTAGCAGAATTCAAACCATATTACTACGATCTTGTACTTGTCGATATTAACATGCCTACTGTAAATGGCTATGAACTCGTTGAAAAAATAGTAAAGCTTGATCTCAACATCAAAGTTTGTTTTATGTCATCTGGGGAAGTGAACTACGAAGCAATACGAGAAATCCACCATCCAGTTGAGAGTTTTGGCTGCTTCATAAAGAAACCAGCAACAAGAGCCTATCTAATAAATCGTGTGATTCAGGAATTATTCTAGGGTCGACCAGTGGATTCAGACCCAAAACATTGCCGGGGGGAAGAACCGTATGTTTTGATCAATGACGGAGCAATCGATCCGAAGCAATCTAACAAATAGGGGTGCGAGCGCTATTGAGTGGGTAACTAAAAGGGCTAGATCAGACATTCTCAATATCACGCATCGATTTCCTGATAAATTATCAGGGTTAGTTATTGAATTTGCTGTATGGTGGATTAACATCTGCGAATGATATTGCAATGAGAAAATTGACATTAGTCCATGCTCCTGACATCCCATATAGGGAGACTATTGATCCCGATGAAGTTATAACATGGGTGGATATGGATGGAACTGAGTAAGAGGTTCTAGCTTCCTCGTGGTTGAATGATCATGAAGCAAGAGCTTGCGCAAAAATTTGTAGTCATTTGAGAACTTTAACCAAAAAATCGATAGTTATGGTTACTAGGTTTACAGGGCAGAAATTGCAAAGGTATTATCTCTAAATGATGGGTATATCTAATATCAGAGTAACAACTACTACAGGAGCCCTAGGTACTCAATCAGACATAGTACTTTTCTCCCTTGTTAGAAATAATTCTGAAAGGATAGTAGGTGCAGCAGGGACCCTTCAGGATCTCAACGTAGCCATTTCTGGATCTAAAGAAAAATTAATCATTTTGGGAAACTTCGAGATGATGGTTAACGGGTGGTCGGGGCATAATCCGTATCTCAATTATTGGCGTAAGAGAACCACCTAATATTCAGTTCGAATAATTACAGATTGAATCGGTTGGTTTTTTTGTAGATATTGAAAAAGGGCCCGTAACAAAACATTGTTAGATGAATAGTGCTTGCATGATGCGTCAGTTTCTGAACAGCGGTGGCCCTTGTAGTCCTCCCATGCAGAGCCAATTCCAAAGGCCGGCCGAATAAGTTCTTGGATTTCACCAAATACATATAACAAACTGCTCATTGGGAGTATAGACATACGCAAAGGTTTTCTGAACCCCTAGAGCTTATCTTACACAATCAGGAGGCTTCCACTAGAAAATACCTTGGAAGATTTTTGCCACGGTCGTGCTACCTACAGTTATTCCTTTACAAAATAGGTTTTAGCTATGAATTAAAGGTTTCATACCCAGATATTCTTCCAAGTGCAATGAGGGCTAAGTTTTTAAATTGCTGGCTTGCCATAACGTAACTCCCAAGGACTATGCAGGGAACTTTTAGGTGAGAGTTATTTAGAGAATAATGCGCTCGGATCTTTCCTTCAATCTAATATTTATGATATTAGAAGGCGATTGTTGCAGTGTTCCTTACTTTTGCGGATCACAATCAACCTAAAATGAATTCCTAATGGATTCCTTTATAGAGTTACATCTCCTTAAATAGTACTATAGAGATCTAACCTATTAATGGCTAAAATAACGTTCTCGGCGTTGATTGCAATTTTCATAGGAGCTGGAATTCTAGCGACGACGGGATTCACTGGAACAAACGGATTCACTGTAACAAACCCTGCGATGGCTCAGACTGTGGTTGATAATGCAACCATGGCTGGAAATATGACAGGAGGAAATATGACAGGAGGAAATATGACCATGGGCAATATGGCGGAGGCGTCTGGCCACATCTCAGGAGGGGGAAGGTGCGGTGGCACGTGCTATACAGACAGTGACTAATCATAGTAGATGGCACAAACATTGGATTAGTATAAAGCAGCCTTTCAATAACCGTTAACAGAGTATGCAAGCTCATCTTTTGTTCGATGAGAAAAAAACCAAACCTGACGTTAATAGCAGTATGTCTTTCCTCACATTTTTTTGGAGTAAATGTCTGTGACTAAATTTGAAATGGTAAAGGAACGTGAACATAAATAAGAACCCCAAATCTTTGCTGAGGAATATCTCAGTCAAATTAAAAGAGAACAATAGTAGGACAATCTTAGTAATTTTCTGTATCATGGTAGCAGTTTTGATACCTGATATAATGATCAACTATGTGAGCGATTTTATCGTTCCGATATTGATTTCCAGTTGGAGCATATTCTTCTTCGTTATCATATGCGCAGTATACAGTGTCGGTCAGTATTTTATCTTGAGATTTGTGAGTGAAAATAGCCGGGAAATAAGAGCAAAAGATCGATATTTCAATATGATTCACCTGATCGTAACTGTTGCACAATACTCCCTAGTAGCTATTATGATATTTATTGTATTAGAGATCCTCATAACCTCCAAATATCACACTATTTTGCTTACAGCAATCACAGGTGTTACCGGCTTCTTGACTGTGGGTATACTCTGTCTTTGCGCACAAAGGTTCTTTTCATGGTATAGAACAAATAAGAATTCCGTTGTTGTTTTGCTATATGCTTCATCCTTTGCATTATTCGCGTTCGGTCTGGCATTCATTTCAGTAAACGAATTCCTTCTTATGTCAGAAAAGGAACCAATTAGAACTTCTCAATCGGAAGTTACTTTTCCATCTGATTACTTCGAGCCAGGCTCATTTTTAGCAAATACATTTGATACTTATCAGTATACTTATACAATAGCATTTGTTATATTGATGGCCGGAACGGCGCTTCTCTTACATCATTATTCCAAAAAAATAGGACGAATAAAATTCTGGCTTGTCATATCTCTGCCTATTCTGTATAAAATCATCACTTCACTTGAAAATTTTGGGCTAATTACTCTTGAATCAGATACAGAGTCATTTTATTATTGGTTGATTACTTCATTGAGTACTTCAGCTGGTGGCATCCTTATTGGAATTGCCTTTTGGACTGTGGCAAAAACCATACGTCCGGATAGCATTGTGAAAAGGTATCTTATAATTGCAGCTTTTGGCTTTGTATTGCATTTTATATCAAACAACCTTACCCTTACGGCTGCATCTTATCCCCCATTCGGCGTCGCAACATTGATTCCTCTACCGCTATCCGCATATATGATCTTTCTTGGTGTGTACTGTACGGCAATATCTATTTCCCAGGATTATCAGCTACGTGAATCAATCAAGAAGGTTGCTACTCAGGACTCAAACTTGTTGAGTAGCATCGGAACCGCGCATATGCAGCAGGAAATACTAAGAACAGTCGATCGTTTCAAGGACGTTCTTCAGGAACAAGAGAAGGAATTAGAGCAGAAAACAGGAATAGAAGCAAATATGAAAGAAGAAGATATCAAGAGTTATCTAGAAGAAGTATTGCAGGAAGTTGGCAAAACCAAGAACCAACATAGGGAGACTTATTGGGGTAATAATAATTCGTCATGAGCTTACCATTCAATGACCATTAATCTCGGCGAGGGCTTTAGAACTTCGATTTCAATAGTAGTAAACTCAGCTGCAAGTGGGTATGACCCGACAGTTAAGTCAACGGACCTGAATTCCAAAGTATTCTCGGGCACAACAGATATTTCTCAAACGCATAATACGATAAATCGATTTATTTCTGCAGAAGATCTAGCCAATTCCGAATCTAACAAAAATCTGACACCAACTGATCCAAATCAAACTGTTGCGTTTGAATCATCCTCATCTGAGAAGACAAATACAAAAAATACTGACTCTTTCAAGGTAGGGAATGAATTGGCTAGTGTTACTAAGCAGATTCTAGTAATAGATGACGATCTAGACAGTGCCATATCAATTAGGACCTGTCTTGAGAGCTACTTTAAGAAAAATGCTCAAGGATCAGAATCTCAGGCTATGGAAGTAACTATGTACTTAAATCCAGTAACTGCATTAGCAGAATTCAAACCAAAAAAAGTGAAGCTGCCCTCCAATCTCTACAATTGATTATTGGTCTTTGATCATTCCAAATCGCTTGTGTATGTGCTCCCTACTCCTCTGACATTAGCATTCATTTTAATATCGTTATTATTGACAGACATCAGAGATACGACTGTAATCTAGATCTATTCTTGCACAGGACTTACAAAGTAGGCAATGTTTTTATATATCATATATGTTCCCTTAAGGAATGGCTAACATAAGATTGATGACGCTACTGGTGTTGCTAGCGTTCGTCGGAATTGGAATGGCAAGCGTAGCAACAGTCCCGTTGACTACAGAAGTCTTGGCACAAGGTAATATGACTGGAAACATGACTGGAAATATGACTGATATGGGCTCAGGTAATGTCTCCGCGTTATTGGGCACACCATAGCTGAGTAAGCTAAGCCCGTGTCAAGGAACAGCCTAAACTATTTTTATCTCCAGTTTTGTAGAGCCAGGGACTCTGGCATTAAGCGGATTAACATCTTAGTTTATGTGCTAATCGGAATACTCTCTTTAGATACTATTATTAACCAGGTGAGTTCAGGACTTGGTATTTCGGTATCTTCATTAGATGGTGTTATTCTTTTTGTGGTTTTGGGGAGTATCACAATAATTTGCCAGCTCTTTGTTCTGCAATTTGTTAGCAGAACAACCCTAGTAGTCAGATCTAAAGTTAGGCACATCAGACGAATGCATGTTGGACTAACGGTTTCTCAGTATTTTATAATGATT
>JAATVP010000017.1 GCA_014523625.1 Nitrososphaerales archaeon TH5896 | reverse complement strand
GGCATCGTTATTCTTTTGATCTTCTCGTATTCGGCCAGAACGTATTTACCTTTTCCTATCTTGGACTGAAGAGTGCTCCTGGTCTTCCAAGCATTGACAGCCAATTCTAAGGATTTTTTACTTTCATCCGGAGACAGCAGGTTCTCGACTCCTTGTCGATGATCGGAGTGCATAATTTTTCCGTTAACGTCGCATATGGTGACCAACCTAATTCTCGGATCCAGATTCATTATTCGTTCGTGAATAGATTTGTAGTCCATCATGCAATAGTACAAAGATGCATCTAATAAGACTTGTTGAATAGATGCGTGATTGAACTTTAGATTGGAATGAAAATACTCTTAAATCCTCTCATATTTTCCCTATTCTGCTCCGAGCAACCCTAGCAAATCGAATTCTTCTGCCTCCGATGCTGCTGGCGTGGTTCTCTTAAGCTGAGCAATCGAGATCAAATGACCATCAGGATCTTCCACTATTGTATGCTTACCAAAAGGCTCTTCTCTGGGCTCCTTGAAAAACCGAACATTATTTTCTTTTAGAAATTGCACCGTAGAGTCAATATCGCTTACCATAAACCCGACTAATGTTCCTGTTCCCAATTTCGTGTCCTTTTTGCTGACATTACTGCCGCCTTTACCCTTCTTTATTGCGTGTAAAGACAGGGTCGTTTCTCGATTAAAAAATTCAACCCAATCTGGAGACTGAGTCTTAGTTTTAACAGGCAACCCGAGCAAATCTTTGTAGAATTTCACTGATCTTTCCATGTCCGACACCAGAAGTATTACAGTTCCAACTTTAGTAAATAGCATTATCCACCTAAACCCCCTCATTTTCCCTTAATTCCAACTGAGTTATAATTTTATCCATTAGAATCACCTTAGTATCGAAATTTTGAAGTATTCTCGCGACCCTCGCCTTTAACGTATTCTAAAAAGACGACCTTTGCTAGAAAAAATTATCATAATGCATTACAATTGGGGTTAGATCAATGACGGTCTAGATTTGAAAATACTTGAATTGGTACTGAATCAATTGCAATTATTAATAACAAGAATCTCAACAATCTTTGGGTGAAAATTATTTGGACGGGAAGTGCATGCAGAGTAATCGTCTTGTTTATAATAATATCCTGGAGATACCGGAACGAATGCGTAATCTCCATTATTGCCTTGGACACGTAACAATGATTCTTGCCCTCTTTCTCATTGGTTCTTCTATTATAGATGTTAATCTAGGGATTGCTCAGGATACTCAAAATCAAAATTTCCCATACCAGACGCCTCTCTTCTCGTCTCTTGACGATAGAGAAGTAGGGGAATCAAGCCCGCAAAGTAACGCGAGGTCCATGATTCTTCAAAACGCCACTATATCACAACTATCTTCAGCTTCTGATGCAGAGACAGTGTTACATAAACTTGCTGCCAATACCAGCAATTCCACACGAGATGTTGATGATACCCAAGATGCAAAGCCTAACGACCACGGTGTCAGTTCTGATTCTTTTATGCTTGATAACATCCAATTCAAACATTATCGAGATGATGTAAACGGCATTACAATGCATTATGTAATGGGCGGAGAGGGAGATGCAATTGTGCTATTGCATGGTTGGCCCCAAACATGGTTCGAATGGAGAGAAGTGATGCCTATTCTGGCTAAGAATAACTTTACCGTGATAGTGCCCGATTTGAGAGGCTTGGGAGACACTTCTAAGCCCGCAACCGGGTATGATGGAAATACGACTGCCTCAGACATTCATGAGCTGGTCTCTGAATTAGGTTTTAACACTACCTACGTAATAGGGCATGACATAGGTGCTCAAACAGCATATTCTTACGCTTCATCTCATCCAAACAATGTTAGCAAACTTGTTGTGATAGATTATGTATTTCCTGGTCTATTTTCCAATGAATCATTCGCTGAACCTTGGTGGTTCTTATTTCATAGAGCGTTGGACTTACCCGAAGCTCTTCTTGCTGGTAACGAACGTGAGTATTTGTCATGGTTCTATCGGCAGTTGGCGTATAATCCATACTCTGTCGACGAGGCAGCCATCGACGAATATGTGAGGCAGTATTCTGCTCCAGGGGGAATGCGCTCAGGTTTTGAATATTTCAGGGCTTCTCAAATTGATGCAATTTTGAATAATCAAACCTCAAGATCTAATCTCACCACGCCAATTTTGGCAATATCTGGAGAAATTTCACCATTTGGGGATGGCGACACCAAACCGAATTATAGTTTAGAATCGGCTAGACGACTAGCTAATAATGTCTCTACGATACTAATGCCTTCCTCTGGTCATTGGATCCCTGAAGAGCAGCCTGGACCTTTGGCAGGCATCATTATCAAGTTTTTCAACGAGGACTCTGTACCTCCATTGTCCAAGGAAAACGGATCAAAAACGGCCAATGCAATAGAAGATCTAATCAAGTCTATTGATAATGAAAGCTTGCTTGAATCCAATACTTCCCAGACCGATAATCTCAGCACTGCTTCATCTTCAAATCTAACCACGCCAGTCACTTCTACCAATCTTTCGGCTGGCCCAGTTCAGGGTCCAAGCAGTGATGGAACCGTACTCAGTAATGAACAGTCAGCTAATCAGATGAATATTTCTGGAAGTGGATCCGTAGGACCAGCTAGAAATATGGAGACACAGTTCCCTCCAAATCAATCTGAAGGTAATATGGTCGGAGATGAGCCAATAAACGATCAAGGAACTCCTTTGTCGGAAGCAATTGAGGCAATTTCCAAATTATTTGGAAGAAACAATGGCGGCTGAGAGTGAAAGAAATCTCACTAGCTATCTCTAAAGTCCTAAAAATGTCAAATTTCTTTCATTTGGTTCATTACTTTTGCTGATAAGTGAATATTTTTATGCGATCGTTACTAAGTGATTTGTCAGTGCCTAGGAGCAATCGCAAAAAAATTCCAGAAATTACGTGTAAGATGCTTCATGCGTGGTTAAGATGCAGTTTGTGTTTTGGGACAGGTTATGAGTTTTCTCCTTCGAGGCTAAGTATCAAGGCTAACATGGGTGTAACTATTGCTACGATGACAAGTGACAGATGTGAGGTTTGCTTGGGAAGAGGTTTTGTTCAATATTTTGATGCATGAGCCTCGATAGGGTAGTCTGAATTGTAAGATTTTTAGTGTGACTGGGCAAAGACCTCTTGCCAAGGGACAAATGATTCATTGGTTCAGGATCGTATCCAGAATTACATTATTTCACAATTCAGTGCAATCATACATACGAGTATGAAATTCATTTGACGAGCATTTATAATGTAAAAATTCGTCCTCCTATTTTTTGTTAGCTCTTTTTTATCTCATTTTAAGAGCTAAGGGTCTAATTGTAGTATTGCCCAAGTTCTGACTTGTTTCAGTAGCCCAATCCTCTCATCCCACCTACTAACCTCGTTAGCTCCATTCTCATAGTTAGTGATACCATCCTTATCAGAGAAAAACGTAATTATTCCAAGTGATATTTCCTGTGCATGTCAAAGGAATGTCCAAAATGCCAAGGAGAGTTCGAAGAAGAAACCCAAGCTGTTCCAAAAAAGGTACCGTTACCGATCCCATTAAAGCCGACCATGTCGATAGAAAAGTACCTTCCAAGCATTATGAAGAAGTACAGTAACTATACTCTTTGTATATGTTCAAAGTGCGGCTATATGGAGGTCTATTTTAAGCGTTAGCCTAGCCCTTGACCATTGTTTATTTCATTGTTTTAATCTCATAGAGGCAGTGAGGAAAATATAGAAACGAGATTCAGTTCACCTTCTTAGCAAATATTCTTGATACATGGTAAAATTAAGTGTGCATGTAACAAAACTCTAATCGGAATGTCTTTCTTTGATAGATGGAGTGGACCAGAAAAGAAAAAGGGAAAGGTTTCGGGTGACCTTAAGAATAAGATCAGGGAGAGCTTGAGATCTGCAGAACCTCTAAAACCTCGCCTAGAACAAGCACATCGAAAGCTCCAGATACATATATCCAAGATGGATGCGTTTTCTGGAAGATTAAAGCAACGTGACAAACAGATCTTCAATAATGTTGTGGAAGCAGTACAGAGCCATGAAACAAATTATGCAAAATCACTTTCAAATGAACTCTCCCAAATACGCAAGATAAACAAAGTGGTTAAATCTACCATGCTGACTACGGAACAAGTAAGACTGAGACTTGAAACGGTTACCGAATTAGGGGATGTAGCATCAACGTTGACTCCGACCACTTCTGTAATTAAGGATTTGAGAGGTGGTCTTTCTTCAGTCATTCCTACCGCAGACCAGTCTCTTTCACAAATTTCGGAATCCTTAGGAGATATACTAAATAGTACATATTCCGACTCCTCATTGCAAGGTAATGGAATAGCCAGCCTCGATCCGATAGGAACGGACGGTGTAGAAATTACAAAAATCATGGAAGAGGCCTCGGCTGTTGTGGAAGTGAACATGGAAGATAAATTACCAGACCTTGCACCACCTAAGGGCAGACACAAGGGCAAATCAGAAGATACTGGAGAAATATTTCCATTCTAGTCAAAGTCATGAATATTGCGCGTGCGACACGCTATGTGTCGATTTACGATCGAATCTAGGCTATCCATTAGCACAATTCAATCCGATTCCATGGTCAGTTCAAATTGCTTTAGTCATGGATCTGAGATCCATTACATCTATGATCTCGCAATTATTTCCGTTGACCAAGGGGCACAGTCGAAAATCGGAGGGCATTAATCTGTCACTCCTCTACAGATCCCGGACGGGATGCTAAGCTCACAGAAATTACCTTCGTACGTATTATTTGTTATGTCATTGGGCAAGCCGTTGGCACTGTTAATATCGATAATATTGCGTAGGAAATTAAATGAGATGTCATTTGACGTGCTAGCAGGATCTGTGAATATACCGTTTTGGCTTCCATTTATGTAATTTAATCTAACGGATGAATCTCCCGTATTGATTAGAGACGCTCCAGCCAGCGAATTATCATAAAAATAGTTTTCATTTGACAGAATGTCGCTGCTAGAATGTGCTGCAATCCCCAATTCGTTGTTCCTCATCATGTTATACTCTAGGATAGAACTAGAGGAACCAGTCAAGTAAACGCCTATTCGATTCTCGTCAAGGAAGATTGAAGATATATTTAATCCGTCAGAACCGGTTGCAAAAATGCCAGATTGGAAGTCAACTATGCGTCCTGGACCATAGACCGTTACATTACCTAGATCTGGGATGATTATCCCAGATTTCGTACTTTGGCTTCCAGGACCAATTATGGAATATCCGTTCAATGAAATTGATAGGTTTGAAGCATTAACTATAATTCCATGATCTTTACAAACAAGGTTTGCTGTAAGCTTTGTGGATTCACTAATTAAACTTCCGCAGCTTGCGCTTAATGCTCTATTTGCCGAGATAGAATCAGTCATTTGTGCTTCTACCATTACAACAACAGCAAGACCATTACAAAGAGTAAACGCAAACAGGCTAAAAAAAATCAAGGTAAAGTTGGAATCCCACATATGTCGATGACGGTGCAACCATAATCTCCTCCTCATGTGGGTTGTCTAATTACATATTTCTTTTGAGTATTTATTCATATTTCAGATTTTGCTTCGCCCTTGTATTTGTTGTCCTTGTAACATGAACCTACATGTTCCAATTATGACTTATCTTGGAAATCATCCAGACATCATACACTATGGCATGGTTCTCGCAGACAGGTGGCTAGACTACTACGAATTTGCCACCAAAAATTGGATTGTAAATGACGGGCTGTAAGCAAGAAATGGTGTTTAGTATTTGTCGATTGAAGTAATGATAATTGAACATAACTCACAAATTGCAAAACATGATGATAATAATCATAAAAGGCAATGCTTTACTGTGGCTATAAAAGAAATACTTAACTATTCGTCTTAGGCTCAAATGCAATCAATGAACCTTCACCGCTTGTAGATGATTGAGCGGGATTAGAGACTAATTTACCTGTAGGAACAAAAAGTAGACCATTGGCGACAGATGGTCCAACGGGGGCTATAGGCGCATCCACATTAAACTCCCATAATTTGCTTCCATTCAGTTTGTCTAGAGCCAGGATCGTCCCTGATTTTGTTTGTCGTTCGTATGGAATATATCCAGTGAATAGTATATCATTAGTAACTAGAGGAGACACTCTCGGTGGAAACTCTGTATCAAATTCCCATTTAATTTTACCGGTGAGGATATCAATCGCATATATTGTACCATTCTTTAGTCCTTGCTCGATTGTGTTAGGAGCTGCTTTTTTATGGCCACTCAAACCATCAGTGAAGAATTCTAAACCCCGGTTTGTAGCAGTAACGTAAAGTGTATTATTGTTGTCCACCGCATGATAATTATAAACTCCGTATGCCCAGATGAGGCCGGTGCCGTTAGGCGTAGGAATTTTATTGATATTAACTGGTTTTCCCAGTGTCTTCCACCATATCTCATCACCGGTTTTGCCATCCATCGCAATTAAATTTCCCATCTTATCATGACCTATGACGATCTTCTTTTGGGTGCCATTTTGCAGTGAAATCTTACTAATACTGCTACCCCATGAGGTATCCCAATCGTGAGTATCTGGAACTATAACATTATCTAAGACGGTTCCGTGCGCTATAAATGGCGTCGCCCATATTATCTCCCCCGAAGTAACGTTCACAGCTATCATGTGATTAGAATAGAGATTTGGTGTTTGCCTCGTAGAAGCGTTAAAGTTAGGGGAAGCGCTCCCTAATGGCAAATATAACAATCCTTCTTCTGGATCGAATGAACCTCCAGACCATGCCGTTGCCCCTCCATTTGGTGGGGTCTTCCCCTTTTCAACCCATTCACCTGTGGTTGTTTCTAGATTCCATAGTATACTGCCATCAGTACGGTTAAGCGCCGTAACGTTACCCTTCACAAGACCAAGACCTGGTGGCAATCCGCTTCCCCCTGATCCAGCGATTACATAACTTTTCCATACTATAGGAAAGGAATCTATACTATACCCTTCCGAGGTATTGCCGAGGGTTTCAGATTCCCATTCCTTACTACCATTTGTTGAGTTAATTGCAATAACAGTACCCTTCGCTGCGGTGCTAGAAAAAATTAAGCCATTGTCATAACTTAGCCCCATTGTCGGTCCATAACCAACACGGACATTCCACAGAACGCGTCCATCAGGTGTATTGAATGCGAAAACATTTCCAGCATAATCTTGAACGTAACCAGTGTTGTTAACAACTACGGGTGGATCTTGTATTTCAAAATCATTTACGATCTGCCATTTGACTACTAATGAATCCACATTCTCCTCGTTGATAATGGTTTGATTGCTATTCCTTGTACCATACAAATCATGATTAACTGTAGGCCATCCATCACCATTACTGTTTGATATATTGTTACCATTTACCATAGCGTGTACTATCATGACATGAGGTGATAGTGAATCAATGAAAATGATCTCAGATTGAAAGTAGTCTAGAATTGGATATAACACATAAATCGTGATGAAAGCCAGGACTGAAAAAATGAATAAGTAAAGAAGTGAACATCCTCTATCACCATTTTCCGTGGTCTTCACTAGCAATCGAATTCGTTGATAGACTTTCATACTTTATATGTTTATACTTATATTTCTCACGGTGGATTTTGAAATGTGTCATCCGATTGTCAAAATACAGAAAATCATCTTGCTCAAATTTAAAAATGTTGCACAACTTGTATCATTGAACCATGACTCTCATTATCTAGGGCATTTGTTTTTTTTGGTTCAAAGGCCATACAAATAAAGTTGATATGTCGACTTATGGATCGATTTCAGATAATTGTCATAAGTGCTGTAGTGATTTGTGTTATAATTGCTGTAATGGTTCTTATTTCTCAATGACTCGGCTAAAATTTCCCCTACCATGACTGCGGAACGATTCTATTAATGATAGGGTTAATGTGTGTTTCCTGAATTGACCAATTTCTGTTTATAGTCGTCGAGGACTCTTTGACGCTAGATTTTATTTGCTTGCATATCTTGATGAGAAACCATCTGTAACTATTTACCTTCCGAAGCTTAGATTTATCCCTATCTTGCAGCCTGTTGGATACATAGATCGAAAGTCGGAAAAGTTGTGAAAAACATTCGGCGTATTGTCAAATCTCTATCCGATGGATCATAGTCCCTAGCATCATTGTTGCCAAATTCTGTTAATGCAATAGAAATTCTCTGAAGGTTTATTTGCCAACAACTTGTCGAGCATAATACTTAAGCCAGTTGTTCGCCTGTTTATCACCAAGGACACCCAAAAAACTATAAAGTGTTGTATTAAAGCATTAGTATGAAGAAAGAATTTATAGTCTCACGCATCGAAGCAACCCAAGACGGTAGCCCGTACATATATCTGAGCTTTAGCGATCCTTCTTCCGCCGGTGAAAGCAGAAATCGATCTCCTCAGAGTCCTTTTGGTGCTCATGCATTCGCTTTCACTTCTCCAGAAGACATGATGAAGAATTTACCTAAGGCATTTTCAAACATGATGGGGGGCATTGGGCTTTCTGAATCTCCCACCCTAAAGTTAAGTATGAGGGAGTACGAGGACATGGGTCTAAAGGTGGGGGACAGAGTTACTCTAGAGATTAAGAAGGTCGATACTGTAGGAATATGACTAAAACTCTGTTGTATGGCAGACCGAGATATCTGCTAATATTTTTGAGTTCGTTAGTAACCGTCCCCCTACGATTTGATGGCCCATTCTGAGAGAAAATATGTATTATCAACCAAACTGATGACATATTTTTTGAACCCCTTTTGGTCCTAACACATTCCCATTGGAAAAGTAACAATTTATCTTGGCAAGAAAATCTATTTCGCGTCTAGCTTGAAAGCTCTTTAATAATTAAGCAGACGTTTTAGTCTACTTCATAGCGTGGCCTACAGCAGCAACAAGTAGTGGAAAAGTCAAATCAGACCCTTTGCTTCATTTATCGGAATAAACAAATAGTTTGTTCAGTTTACGCTGTGGTACTTTGTAGACTCAATGTTAATCTAAGAAACAAGAGCTTTCCTTAGAATAATAGATATGTCAGATGTGTTGTGGACTTTAGGGCTTATGCTTTTTGCGGCATTAGCTTTTACTTTCATTCTTTTGCCTTTGAATCTTAATGTGGGCTTTGCTCAAGGACAACTTAACGATCCAAGTCTTACAATTCAAACGATGATAGATGGATTAGTTTCCCCAACCAGTCTCGCTTTTATTAATGATAACAACATCTTATTTTTGGAAAAGGAAGGGAATGTCAGATTGATTTCAAACAGTGCTTTGCAATCAGAACCAGTACTTCAAATTGAACAGGTTGAGAGTAACAACGAGCGTGGTTTATTAGGTATAGCTTACGATGGTGATAGAGTATACCTTTTTGTCACTGAAAGCGGGGCCCAAGTGGAGGGAGTCTCTACTGTAGGCGAAGTGAGGAACAGGGTATATAGCTACGCCTGGGACGGCTCCTCACTAACTGACCCACAGTTGCTCCTGGATCTGCCAGCCACACCGGGCACAAATCATCAAGGCGGGAAGCTCAAGGTTGGCCCAGACAACCAACTATATGTGGTAGTTGGAGAAATGCAGAGAGAAGGACAGTTACAAAACTTCATGAATGGCCCGCCGCCAGATGACACCGGCGTAATTCTTAGGGTAAATCCCGATGACGGATCTGCGTCCACGAATAATCCGTTTGTCGATAGCGGCGAGGAAGCTGGCAGATATTATGCTTATGGTATAAGAAACAGTTACGGATTTGATTTTGATCCTGTGACGGGAAAACTCTGGGATGCAGAGAATGGTGAGGATGTATTCGATGAAATTAACATAGTTGAGCCTGGATTTAATAGTGGATGGAAATCAGTCATGGGGCCAATAGGTACTAACGCAGGCGTTACTGAATCCGATTTGGTTAATATCTCAGGCTCACATTATGCTGACCCTGTCTTTAGTTGGGCTGAATCGCGAGGTTTGACTGACATCGAGTTCCTAAACTCAACGGCATTTGGCTCAAAGTATGAAAATGGAATCTTTGCTGGAGATATAACTTCAGGGACACTTTACTATTTCCAACCTAACGCCGATAGAACAGGAATGGGCTTGGAAAGTGATCCTCTTTTGATTGACAAGGTCGCAGACAGCGATGATGAGTTGTCAGCCGTAACACTTGGAACTGGCTTCACAGGGATTTCTGAAATAGAAACTGGTTTTGACGGCAATTTGTATATTCTGACCTACGATAGGGAAAATGAGGGTCAGGGAAGTCTCCTGAAAATAATCCCATCTTCTTTTTCTGAAGGTGGTTCCTCGTCTCAAGAATAAACTTGCGAATAGGCGATTTGATTAGTTGTATGGGCACTATCGTGGCGGTTATGTGCCCCCCAATCCATAGGATTGACGATGAGATGAAATGAAATTAGTTGTCACAATGGAAGTTAGTCAAAACGAGGAATAGTACAGAATTAATATTCATACTCTGAAAACGAAGACAATCGGGTACACATTAACTAAACTGGAAACGCTTAGTCAATGCGCCTTGAATTGAAGAGACTATTGGAGTCCTGAATGACATTAATTATTGGGTCTGCGGATTAAACAGACGGAGTTCTACTACATTGGGGGAATGAAAGGCTTTAAGACCTCAAATAATATATTGTGTTGGTCACCAAGAAATGGACACTTTCGAATGCATAATATCTAAACTTGAAGTAAGGGAGTTTATGAGAAAAGAAGTTAGATCAGAAATAAAGCAAAGAATTCTCGAATCAGCTAGACAAACAGGTTCCGGTTTGAACTTGCAACATTGGCGCTTCATCCTCGTTGAGGACAAGAAAAATCTGAGTCAGCTTGCCTTGGACAGTACAAGCGGAGCATGGATCTCAGGTGCAGATTTTGGAATAATAATTCTGACTAACCCAACACTGCGCTTCCACTTAATTGACGCGGGAAGAGTTGCTCAAAACATGCAGCTAACTGCATGGGATGAGGGGGTAGGATCCGGACTATACACAGGGATCAAAGAAGGACATCTTCGAAAAGACTTCAAGATCCCAACTGATTTGACCCCGTCTATTGTCTTGGGATTCGGTTATCCAGCTAAGGCCTTATCGGGTATGAGAAAGAATCGCCTCCCCCTTAACCAGTTAGTTTATGTGGAAAAATATGGTTCTAGCCGAAATTGATTTGAAACTCCTTTGGAGTAATTGAAGAATATGATTCTTTCTTAACTATCAATTGTTTTGACTAAGATGCTCACTATCAAAAATGATGTCGTTTCCCTACCTGGATGAATGCAACGCTGCCCAGGGATACGTTTGATTCATCATTCATGTTGTTAAGCCTTTTTACAGAGGCGATGTTTAGAATCGAAAGCAACGACCATAAAAGTTACTGGCACGAAAGCGTTGTCAGTTCTTAACGGACAATAGTCTTTAATAAAATAAGCAGAGTAACTTGCACTTAAGCCAAAATCAAAAGAAGGTAACAACAACCGACTATTTCTGACTCAATATTATCATATTATACGAAAATTTTGATAGAGAAACAATGAGAGTGATAGCTTTCTGAACGGAAGTAAAATTCTTGACACTTTTCGAATCGCCAGATCTGCTATGCGTCGTTGACGAGATCGATTGAACAAGTGTTTTTGGTTAAAATGTGAGACAAATTCGAACTTCATATCTTCAAATCTTCGGCTGTCAATTACAATGTATTTATGCGTCTTATTTCCATATGTACAGAAAGTAAAGCTCTGAGAATACTCCCAGCATTTTGAACATCTTAAGCCCCTATTTCTGAAGCCATGCGCCTCCCCAACTATACAGTTCTTTGCATCCTGGATATCTAGATTGGAATTATTCGAGTACCCTAATTGCAGCGCTAGTGACCATTGTGGACAAATCTCCTCAAATGAAAGAAAGTCACTATGTATATTACGGAAATCTCCGTTTGCGCTTTTTTTCCTAATACCGAAAGGCCGTATAGGTATTTGTTTCTGCAATCTACAATTATACGAATAGGTTATTATTATGTTTTCTTTAGACGACCCTCATCTGATAAGAAAATACAACATTAATTAATAAGAACTAAAAGAATTATAGAATAAGAGATACTATCGTGCAAAATCTGGATCTCTCATTGAATACTCATGATTGCTGTACTTACGAAATGCCACTAATAGCAGCGTTGAGGGTAAAATGCAAATCTATTCCTACAAGATTATAGATATTCGATCAAGTCAAACTAATTTATAGCGCGAGCAGATCCATTGAAAATACCACCCATTGTAATATATTCAATTGTTCGCTAGCATATTCATTCACATATTCAACTTTTCTTGATCAGTAACGTTAATATCATTAGTTTCAAGCACTATCTTTGGATTATCTTAAAGAATAGGTAACTTTAGCAAACCTCGAGTGTGTTGTTGAAGTCTGAAATGCAGATAAACTGCTAACTTATTTTCAATAATAATTATCTCGTTCCCCTTTGGGATATAGCATAATTTTTTTCGTATGGGTCGCATTCCACGAACTCCAATCAAGCTCAAATAGCTGATTTAAGAACATTCGAGTTAGAATTTTCATAAAATATCAATGCAAAAAGGACCGGCTTAACTATTCGAAAATTGATCTGACATCCCCTTCAAGAACACCTGCATCAAATTCATTATGAAATCTGTCCATGTGTTTTGAAAGACCTTCAGTGGTATCAAATGGGGACTGACAATATGGACATAGGTAATTTACCTTACTTTTATCTTTGATGTATGTGACAGATTTTGAATTCACAATGCATACTGGCGTCCCACTTATTGCCAAGTTTTCCGTCGAAAGAGAAATCTCCTCCATCCTCCTATAGATCTGCTCTCTGGATACCACCCCGATTATTGCATTAAAGGCGTGGAGATAAATTTGTCTGACATTTCGTTTTGCCATCTTGGATAACGCCTCCTCTACGGTAGCATTAGGACGTATTGTCAGGACCGGACTAGACATTATTTCTCTAAGCTTTACCTTAGAGGGATCTCTGTTTTGTGACATTACTTTGAACAAAATGTCTGTCTTGCTGACTACGCCAACTATATCACCCCTTGCTGATACGAGAACGCTTGTCGAATTCTTTTCCTTCATAAGATGACTGGCATCTTCAACAGTACTGTTTGCTTCAAGGATAATCACATCAGAATTAGAAATGGATCCAACGGTAGACAAAAGATAAGATGCAACAGTGTTAGAGTCCTTCTTGTTCTGATCCTTCTCCTCTTGCACACTCCATCAACGCACTTCAATTATTTATCTCTTGTCTCACGAAGATGCTAGATTGATTGTAGGTCTACCGTCGGACCTGAGCAGTGTTCTAACTAGATATCATCCTCATAATTCTTCAATCTAGTCAAATAATTGCTTCCATTTTTGTTCAAGTTTGCACTCCTGTGGTAATAAATAGCCTGCCTAGCAACTTAATACTAAACCATCTTGTCAGTACTCATATTAGCGAACTTCATTCCATATAATCTTCGCTTGTGTTACGCATTTAATGAAATCAGTGGCTAAATCGCATACCTCACCTCATTCTGTATGTGCACCGAAAGCGTAACAGATTGGAGGATGACTAGCAATCGTGCAAGTACAAACACTGAGCTATTTACTTAAAACAGGGAGTTGACAGCAAAGTTAAAATCTTAATTCTTGCCTACTATGAAGGGATAGGAAAAAGTAACTATGTCGGCAGCACAAGCCCCAGTATTCTGCAGCGAATGCAAAAAAGTGATAAACCTGGATTCCCTAGGGAGCGTGTATGTAGTGGCTAATACAGGGAATGAAACAGAATACTATCATCTACAATGCTTTGAAGGGTGGAAAGGAAAAAGGACCTGAAAATGTAATGCTCCTGAAATTTAGACCGATAATATGCATTATTTGAAGCCTTCGACGAATATGATTTAACGGGCAATGTATAGGGGAATTCCAAATTATCTACTATATGTTACATGAAGTGATTGGCATTTACAGAAAATAGTGCGCAAGCAATAATCGTGACCAATATGTGCACTCAATGACATACTCCAAAATTAATCTAATAGGTCTGAAATACAAAAGAATCTACTCGTATCATATAATACTAGTCTTCTTTAGAAGAAGATTATAGCATAGAATATCGTAAATGTTCAATATAACCTAAACTCGTAACCTCTTTTCGATTCTGATAAATAACTTCATTCTTCATAGCAGATCACATCA
>JAATVP010000016.1 GCA_014523625.1 Nitrososphaerales archaeon TH5896 | reverse complement strand
TGAAGAATAGGGGCAGACAAGACATTAATGCCATGATCCTGGAAGCTGCAATGGTGGCAGAAAATAAGACCAAGATCATGTATAAAGCATATCTTTCTCACAATCAACTCTGTGCCCATTTGACAGAATTACAAGATAATGGATTGTTAGAATATAGGCTAGGAGAACAAAGCTACATCACTACCCAAAAAGGGAAGAGGTACTTGGAAATTTATAATACGATGAATGAACTTGCCTCTCTCCCAGAAGAAGACTCAGCGATCTAACGGCTAAAACTATTACTTAGATACTCATGCGACAATTAAAATGTACATAGAGTACGTTTAATTGAATCCATCAGTCTTCTACCGATAATTCTTGCAGAAGAAAAAACAATAAAATAAAAGAGGAAGCCACATTCATTCACTCGAGGGCTTTTAGTCTTGTGAAATACAGAAGCCCGGTATTTTGTAATTTAATGATACTACGATTCACCGACCATTAAATGATTTTGTATCATAAGTTTGGGTGGTTAGTGAAAAGTGATCAATTTACTCCTCTTATTTATTTTTCTTACAGTTGAAATGACCAGAAATATTATCACGTCAATAACGTTAATGATCCACTTTTTTCAAAAAACAAGCAACGAGAGTTTAATTTATGATCTTTCCTTCAGGGCTAATAATGGAAAAGCTATTTGATCTTCGATTTTAGTCGCGATGTGGCGAGGGAAAGGAATCAATATATAAATTATTATTTCACTTAATTTTACCTTGCAGAAGATACTTGAAGAATATATTCTATAAGATAAATTTTGGACGGTATTATTTTTAATGGCTCCGCTAGAAACTGTAAGTTTGGAAATTTCAGTGCCAAAGCGGTCTTTGACCCTATCTCAATCAGATAATGCAACTTTTTTACATATTATGTGATGTTTTTCAACATCCAAAATATGTAATAGTCTTTGCGATCGAAATATCGTAACTATAGATGAGAACGTTTATAGTATATTCCCATTGAGCGGAGTGAGCAACAAATTTGATTTTGCAGACAGATCAAGTATATTTTGATTCCTGTAAGCGTTCTGGACAGCAGATTGTGTTTTCAGCTGCCAAGCATCTTTCCTGCCTTATTTTCCGACCTGCGCAGCCACCGAATTTCGAATTTGTCAAATTTTTTTTCGAGGACCCAGACCTGGATAGCTAGTCTTCTTAAATTTTCATTGTTTATCCCATATTTGTGAGTGATTTGATTTACCACTAATTGGCTATCCGATAATAACACAATTTGGCTGTCCTTATTTACAACATTGTTAAGCGCAGTTACGATAGCCAAATATTCTGCTTCATTGTTGGAAATACCTTCACGATGTTCCATATGAGATTCTCCTGTTTCGTCTATAAAGTAACCATATCTGAAGTAGGGACTCCCGCTACCATCTACATAAATATGTAGAACCACCTGAATCGTTCATTTCAATGGACCAGATACGATATATAGTTATGTTTAACCGAACTTGATCAGGAAAAAAGTAATATTAGTTAACCATTTGTATAAGAAACCTAATGACGCTAATTTAGGATTTGTTTCTGGCGTATTATATAGGTAGCATTACAATTTGCTTTAATTCCGACTTGTGGGTTCATGTAGTAGGAAGACCCGAGATATCGGGGAATGTTTCAGTTAGTGTGACGATAACTTAATAGCCAATTTGTTCTATTCTGCATCATGAATTCCAAATCAGATGGTCAACGTCTTAGACAAAAAATTTTGAACCCCAATGAATTTGTTGTATTGCCAGGGGTATTTGACGCATTAAGTGCTCGAATCACTGAAATTACAGGCTTCGACGCTATTTTTCAAACCGGCTACGGATCTGCCGCCACTGTGCTAGGCATGCCTGATTATGGTTTCCTAAATGCAGGAGAAACTATGGATAATGCACGAAAAATCATCCGAGCAGTGGATATCCCTGTAATAGTGGATATCGATACTGGCTATGGTAACCCCCTTACTGTGTGGCGTATTGTAAAAGACCTCGAATCGATGGGTGCCTCTGGAGTCTTTTTAGAAGATCAGGTATGGCCGAAGCGATGTGGTCACATGGCAGGGAAGGAAATTATTTCAGTCGATGAATATTTGCTGAAACTATTAGCTGCAATCGACGCGCGTGATGACAATGACTTCATTTTAGTTGCTAGAACTGATGCTCGTGCCACATCTGGCTTGGATGAGGCAATAGAGCGTGGTAGGGAATATTTCAAATCTGGCGCAGATGTCATCTTCGTCGAAGCTCCCAGAACGATAGACGAGCTAAAGGAAATCGGCAACAAGATTGATGCCCCTCTGGTAGCCAATATGATCGAGGGAGGAATAACACCAAACCTTACTGCATCGGAGCTTCATGACTTGGGTTTCAGAATTGGTGTTTTTCCCCTTTCTGGTTTATTCGCTTCAGCGTTTGCTATGAAACAGGTCTTCGAGGAGCTGCATAGATCAGGTAGTACGTCTAGCGAAAGGGAAAAAATGATAACATTTGAAGAATTCAATAAATTAGTAAACCTACAAAAGTACATTGATCTAGAACGCAAATATACTGCAAGATAGAAACCAAAAGCTTTGGTTCTTATAATGGTAATGGTATTGCGACTGCTATCTGGCTGAAAAGGGTAATAAGGTCATCCTAATTTGAGAATCGCACATGTAAATAATACGGCCGGAATCGCGTCCATCCTAAGTAGACATCAGCGATTTCTAGGGAGTGAAGCCGACGTATTTGTTTTCAACAAATACCTGTACAGGCAATTCGGCGGAGAAAAGGTGAATTACTATTTTCCATTGTCAAGATGGAAATTCTTCAAGAGACTGAAAACTTATGATGTATGGCATTATCACTATCCTTACGGGTCCCTAAAAAGGGGATTGGAGAAAAGGAAAGAAAACAGGATTTATCTTAAGCATTATCACGGGGATGATTTGAGGGGAAAATATGATAGTGATTTTTGCTTGGTTTCAACGCCAGATTTATTGGAGTTTGCTCCTTACGGCGAGTGGTTCCCTACTCCATTGGATCTCGAACATCTTGTCTATAATCCTCAGAATTTCGATGGTTTAAGTTCTTCTAAAAAGCCAATCGTTGCCCACTATCCTCATTACCGGTTGTACCATAAGTATGAAGATCTATATTCAAGCACGCTTCAACAACTACAAAAGGAAGGAAAATGTGAGATAGTGACTATATTTGACATCCCTCGCAGTGAAGTATTGAAAATCCTTTCTTCGTGTGATCTTGTTGTTGGGAAAATACTACCTCAGATCGGATGGTTTGGGAAATTCGAGTTAGAATCTATGGCATTAGGCAAACCGGTAGTCGCCTATGTCAATTCGGAGCTATTTCAACGATATAAGCCGCCGATTTATAATACAAATAAGGATACATTCAAGACCGATTTAGAATCTATTTTAAGTGATATCGAGGAGCAGCGCAAGTTGTCCAGAGCAGGGCGACTATACGTTGAAAAATATCATTCAGCAAACAATCTTTTAAGGCAGCTGGACCGAGCGTACTCTCAGAGCCAACAATAATAAATACCGTCTGGCATAATGGATTTGAAACAGAGAGTACCAATCAAATGAACCTTCTTCCATTGCTGACTCTCCGATACGACCCTATGGATATGTATGTTCCTACCTTTAGATTAAGAGATGTATCTGCTCCTGATGTCACTAAATCTTATTCAAAACAGAACTTGGCTTCTGTTCGTATTCTTGAGAACAAAATCAGATCTTCAATTAGAAGAGAGGTTGATAAATTTAACCAAAATAAGCTTTGTGTCGCATTGAGTGCGGGTGTAGACTCTAACCTTATCTTGTGTCTGTTACGCGAAGAGTTTCCTAGTTTAGAGTTGGAGTGCATTAACGTAAGTTTTGACGAAAGTAATGAGGCCATTGAAGCCGAGAAGATTGCAGTAAAGAAAGATGCAGATTTCCACCGGGTTTACGTGGAAAATCCCCTTCGCGATCTGCCCACGATGATAAACATCATTGGAGAACCCAGGTGGAATGTTTACCAGTACTACTTTATAAAAAAAGCAAAGTCTATCTCCAATTTGTTGTTCACTGGAGATGGAGGCGATGAAGTCTTTGCCGGTTATACCTTTCGATATAAGAAGTTTCTCCAAACAAGTGATCGAAATACAACCACATTGGAACGAGCCAAGTTGTACCTGTCGTGCCATGAAAGGGATTGGGTTCCCGATCAACATGAAATGTTTGCCGAGGAGATGAAGTTCGATTGGTCTCCAATCTACTCCCTTCTCACACCATATTTTAGCAATAACTTAAAGCCACTTGATCAGGTGATACTAGCCGACTACAATGGCAAACTTATGCATGATTTCGTACCAACTAATGACAAATACTTCCGCTTCTTTAAACTGCAAGGATTTTCCCCTCTGTTAGATAATGATGTAGTGGAGCTGGGCTTCGATTGGCCATCTGAAATGAAATATAGTACGAATTCAAACATAGGAAAACTTCCACTACGTGAAATTCTACAAATTTATGCCCCAGATTCTGACAAGAAAATGAATGTAAAAGTTGGATATGGTATGGACCTTGTAAATCTCTGGAATAGCTTCGGCAGAGAAACAGTTACCATGTTATTGGATAGAGGACGTATATTCGAGGCTAATCTCATTGATAAAAATTGGTACTTGAAGTCGCTCAAGCGAATTGATGAAAATGCAGATCTTAGGTACATCAGTAAGATGTTGCAGATTCTAAGCCTAGAAGTGTGGTATAGGATTTTTGTAACGTCCGAAATGAGTCCCTCGCACCATGTATGAAAGTTTTAATGAATCGAGATCAATTCTTGATGAAATGTACAATAAGTTGACAGGTATAATTCAAGTGCGAATTATTTGAAATTACATACCTCTTTGTTGGAAAATAAGCTTTCTCTTCGTACAATCAGAATATTTTCTCGAAAGGATCTTCCTTTCTACCTGATCGTATTCATTTCCGCTATATCTTTGAAGGGAGTTGCCGAATTAATTGCATATCCATATCCAATCGGTTACGATGTCATAAATTACTATATCCCAATGTTATCGAACTTTGAAAGTGAATGGAATACCATATTAAGAGAATATCCTTTCTACACTTATGTTCTTTACTTCATACAGAGTTTAACAGGATTATCAGTACAGACTACCGTTTCTATATCAGCGACTCTTATCTTCGGTCTTTTTGCAATATCAATCCTTTCTTTGGGAAAGGCAATAATTAGAAATAGTAATCTTTACGCTGTACTAATTTCATTATTTGTTATCGTGCAGATCCCAGTTCTAAGAACGGCATGGGACTTGCATAGGGATATGTTCTCGCTGACCGTGATGTTTTTTGCCATTTCAATCCTAATACAATTAAGAAATATTCAACCAAACAGATTCTCTTCTCTACCTGTATTATCCTGTCTATTATTTACTGTGCTTTCAGTTATCTCTGATAGAATGGTCGGAGCATGGCTTATTGCTGTCTACTGTATTTACACCATACTCTACAGAGAGAGGATAGTCGCAATAAGCTTCATAGTAG
Source organism: Nitrososphaerales archaeon TH5896 (assembly GCA_014523625.1). Classification (GTDB taxonomy): domain Archaea; phylum Thermoproteota; class Nitrososphaeria; order Nitrososphaerales; family Nitrososphaeraceae; genus TH5896. The sequence goes on along the minus strand of JAATVP010000016.1, from coordinate 5,456 downwards.
CCTTGGTAGCATATATCGCTGCATTAGCTGTTACCGGTGATGGATATTCAATCATTAATTCCTCTGTGCGTAGTATTTCAAATGCAGGCGGGGGTGCTCAGATTTTTGACGAACAAGGACCGCCAGGCGATAGTTACAATCTAACCAATCTTTTTACCTACTTCGTAGCTCTGAACCTCTTACTTGTTCCTTTTGGTATTGTCGGCTACTTACAACTAAAAGATAGGCTATTGAAGGTCAGTCTTATCGTTGCTCTTGTTACCTCAATGACTTGGCTAGTGTTTCCATACGCAAAGGAATTGGTCGCAGATAGATGGATCTTGCTTTTCGGAATATCACTATCAATCTTTGCAGGCTACGGATTTGTTAAAACCATTCAAATTATATCAGCCAGGCTCAGAAATACCTACGTTCATATTTTAGTTTCAGGTATGATTTTTCTCACTTTTGCACAATTTGGAATTGTTTACGCCATCCTCCCATATGAAACGCAAGTTTCGGTTATTGGTCTTTTTGATAAGAACATCCAAGATTTCGCTCCGAAGTCTATGCAATTTAATTCCGTCAAAGTAGATCAATCTCCAAAGATTCTCGATATGATTCATTGGATAAATGCAAACACACGTGCCGATTCGACAATTATCGGAAGTAATGACTGGAGAGGATGGTTCATTTTGGAATTAGAAGGAAATAGAAGTTTTGTCAGCTATGAAAATATGGATGGTTTATTAAGAAATTCGACTCACGCACCTAGCAGTCAACGCTACTTGATTGATACGACATTAAGTGATGATCCCATTCGTCACAGGACGAATTCAGTTTTTGAGGGAGTCGAAGCTTATTCAAATAGCCTATTTGCAGTTTACAAGATATTGGATCTCCCCAAAAATGTTACTCTTGTTCATTAGGAATTGGTAATGTTGTATGAAATCCGTCACAGGCGAGATAAGTAATGTATTTTAACGGTATTCTGCTCTATATGAAGTGTGGATTCTAAATCCCTGATGAAATCTTTGGCCAGTAATTGGACCAGGAGGCGTTGGCTAGATTTTCGAAATGGTCATAGTATTTATCTAATATTTTTGATGACTTTTGCAAATTTCGTTACGATACAATATGGACTTCTTATTGACCAGGTGCCTTATTTAAAGGAACTATTCGAAAGTATATGGATTTTCGCAGTCGTGTTTGTTTCTGCTTACGTACCTGTAGCAATCGTTATTGGGTATTGGCACCGCAAGACTCAATGGAGGGTAGAACAGCACGCCTTATTTAAGGAGAATGAAATAGGGGCGACAATGTGGTTGTTTGTCATAGATCTTATTGACGGTAAGGTTTCTGAAGAAGAAAAACAGCAAATGAGGGATATGTTACACAAAATTGTACGAAAGCCAGCTAGGACGACTGAACAAACCGGAAATCAGAACCAAGATCTGGTTGATCATTCCACCGAAGCTAATGTATCTGATATTAAGGAACCACGAATCGAACGTGGGCAGAAATAGTATTTCAGTTTACGAGCCACAACTATATCGTAATTCAAGCAGCTCATAATAGATTTATTAATTGAATTCAATATTGAGCATCCATACATTTGAGGGTTTTACACGTTTCGCATGAAAGTCTACCTGATTGGCGAGTAGAAAAGTCTGCAATCACTGCTTTGAAGCTTGGTTACAGAGTCAGTTTTGCGGGTAAACCAGGAAATAATATCAATTGTACTAAATTTGCCAAAATTTACGAGATTGATTGGAATAGTAAAGCACGTCTAGGCATCCCTTACTACTGGCAGCAGGTGAAAAAGCAACTACAGAAAATTCTGAAACAAGAGGCCCCAGATTTAGTTCATTCACATAATCTATATTCTGCAAAGCTAATTTCTGAACTCGGAGTGCCTTTTGTCTTCGATGACCATGAGTATTGGTCTATGTCATCAAAAATACTTCTGGAGATGGACTATCAGCCATTCCAGGCGAAAATTAGAACACAAAGTATTATCAAACCTGAGATTTCCAAAATTTCGATTAAGAGGAGGATGAATAGAATAAGAAGGCGATTAATCGATAGATATGCAATACGTGTGTGGACGGCTTGGGAAAAAGAACTTGTTTCTAATGCCCCAGTTATTGTGGTTTCCGAAACGATTGCGAAGGATTACCTGCATGATCGGAACGCCAGACCGTTTGTCGTCCCGAATTATCCCATATTGTCAGAAGTAGAGTCAATTACCTCTCCCACGTATCAAACTCAGGTCGATTGTATTTATTCAGGAGGCGATGGCAATGATAAGGTTATGTATCCTCAAAGGCAAATGGACGGATTATTCGATCTATTTGAGAATGACAAAAGGTTCCCCCTGACAATTGCGGGTTGGTCAGATTCCTCTTTCTCAAAGCTGAAATTTCTTGGGTTCTTGTCACGTCCAGAAATGTTTGATGAAATGTCAAGACACACTGTAGGCCTCCTGCCCTGGAAAAAGCACTGGGCACACTATTATACGAATCCAAACAAACCATATGAGTATGCACATGCTGGATTAGCAGTGGCGTGCACTTCATCGATCCTTCCTGTTATCGAATCACTTCAAGACTGTTGCGTCAGGTTTAATGACTATGCAGATTTATTGAATAAGCTAGACTATTTGCAACAACATCCTGAGGAGCTGTACAATTTGCGAAAACGAACGCGAGAATTGGCAAGAGAACGTCTGACATGGGAGAAGCACGAAAATCAAATTATTAGTGCGTATAAGGAGTGTTAATGGCACCCTGGAGCGATTAAATGTCGATTCCTATGTTTATAAACTGGATCATTTGATTTCCTTCCTCTGATTTAGTTTTAGGAAATTGCATGCCTTAGGTTGATAGAACTTTAATTAGTCTTCAACAGACCCACTTCTATGGGCACGTATTTTGCGATTGTTACTTGTAGGAATTCTGAGGATGATATCCGTGCCGCTCTAACGTCACTAAAAGATCAGACATTTGCTCCGCAATATGTGATTGTTGTGGATGATGGGTCGACAGACAAAACTTCAGAGATCTTGACGCAGACCAAACAAAGCTGGCAATCGCTTTATGTCATAAAACATGATGATTTGGGGTATGATATTAGCAGAGTTGTCAGGAACTGGAATGAAGCCATCATATACTCAAGAAGCAAGGAACTTGCACACACAACCTATCACATGATAGCAACGGATGATACGACTTATCCACCTGGATATGCTGAGGAATTGGTTAATTTTATGGATAATAATTCCAATATTGCTATCGCTTCAGGTGACTACACAAAATACATGCCAGAAAAGCCCCATGGCGCCGGAAGGTTTGTACGCAACTCATTTTTCGAACAGACTCACTGGGGCGGATTATATCCTGAGTTAATGGGATATGAGTCAGCAATACTTTATGAGTCCGAAAGGCTCGGATACTGCTATGCAATACTACCTGACGCTAGGTTTCAACACTCTCGACCTCTGGGAAAGCATCACAAGTTTTATGAATTCGGTGCGAGCATGAAGACACTAGGATATCACCCGGTCTTTGTATGGGGGAGATTTGCGAAGTATCTAGCAACTGGAGAGGTAACTGGGAGAATTGGAGCGTTCAATATGTTATACTACTACCTCTCATACAAGCCAAAAACGATCGGATATGATCGGCTGTATGATGATCAGCTTCGAAAATTCGTCAGGGAGATACAAAAAAGAAGGATGCTTTCAGCCATATCCGGTAAGAAGCCTGAGAAATACCGTCAGTAAAGATGCAAGGTATCTCCTCTTGCCCTACTTTCCATTCTCTTGTTCTGAGCTTCATTCCATTTACAATCCAGTGGAGGAGATCGATATTTTGAATGTAGTAATGTCGAGCATTTTGATTTCATATTGGGGATCGAATGAACTAGCTAGAAGTTTGGTAATCATCGTTTGTGAAATTCACTCCTTGTTCAATCACAAAACCTTAATTGTTCCCAAAAAGCGACTCAATTCACGGTTCCAGCTGTTGAGGTACTTACAGTCGTGAATGGATATTGTTACGATGGATGTCGTCTAACGTCCAATGAGCAAGTATTTATCTAGTTTGCCAAACACGTAGATTGGCCAACTTGAATCAAAGGGCATTTACAAATCTGTTCATTTTAGCCAGACTGACCTCAAATCCGAATCTATCTTCTTCTCTTTTCATATTTTGGTACATGTTCATCATTAGTTTAATGTGCCTTATCATATTCAACGATGACTCCATTTTTAGTCGTATGATTCGGTAAACATCATCATAATATCTGAACCGTTTGAGAACTTTCGTAGAGTACTGCTTGAAATCAAACCTTTCTTCAGCTTTATTGCGACTGGTTAGCTGATGCAAGAAAATATCACAACAAATTAGAGATGGAATAATTCCCTCTCCAAGCATCGGAAACACACAGCCAATAGACTCTCCAACACCAACGACATTGTTCCAATAGAACGGTTGCATTCTTCGCGGAGGGGCAAGCCGTATTGGCCTTCCTATCTTTTTCCTTATGGTGCATTCTGGGTGTCTAGCCATGAACTCTGCAATCCCATAATACTTCCTGTCCAAATCTCCAGCCCCCACAAAAGCTTCTCCTTTACTTAGAGGAAAGCACCAGAAATAACCCCGGGCACCTTTGTATCCAATTACGTAAAAATCTTCAATTTCTTTGATATTCTCAACTAGATATTCATATGCGGGTATTATAAAATCCTCTTTAGATCTAGGCAACAGCGATCGATGAAATCCAGTGCAGTCAACTACCAAATCATATTCAGACAACATTGGGCTTTCCAAATTGCATTTCATTCCATAGAAAACCTTGACATCTCGTAGCAAATCTGATTCCCATTTGCGTTTGTTATATGTGACCAAACCCTTTAGTTCTAAGTATTCTACTTTGTTTCCCGGGAGATCAATTCTTAGAGTGCGCCCAGTATGTGTAATATACTCGCCGAATTCAAGTCCCGCCTGATGCGAGAATTTTGCAAGCATATTCTTTGATCCCCCCCATGCGCATATTGGCCAGTGTGCTCCTTCGTCATTTGTTTCATACACCTCAACTTCATGGCCCATCTTTGACATCATACATGCTAGATAACTTCCAGCAACACCAGCACCGGCAATCGCAATATGCATACAATTGATCTTTCTGTGTTGCATCTAAAAACCTATCCCACAAGTTTCTCTTCCAGTTGAAGATGCAGAGACTGCAAGTTCATTAACTGATGAGCGGATCCTCATAGTGAACTAACCATCTTAACAGCCTACCTTGGATTGATTCGAGATCGTATGTATGCAATTTTACAGCTTTGTAATTTCTTGGGCAAGAGACATAAAGTCAATGACATAATCAAATACTTATATTCGATAGACAAGAAGCAGAGATTTAGTACATATTGGAGTGTCGCATATATAGTATATCTACTAGCGTTTTCTGAA
>JAATVP010000015.1 GCA_014523625.1 Nitrososphaerales archaeon TH5896 | reverse complement strand
TGAAACGAACTATTGTGTCATACATGGTAGCAACAATTCTGTCACTAATGGCAATTGGTGGCCTAGCAATGCCTTCATTGCCAATAATGGCACAAGCACAACCGGTAGCAACTAACGCCGCATGTGGACAAGTTGTCAGCGGATTGGTAAACCTAACAGCAAATCTTGACTGCAGCGGAGACGGTCTCATTATTGGTGGTGATAATACGGTGGTAAACATGAACGGGTACTCAATCACTGGTCCAGGACCTGATAGCTCTAAAGTAGGGATAATGGTTCCAAACAACGATAATGTCGTCATCAACGGACCAGGTTCGATAAGTAACTTCCAAGCTGGTGTCCTCGTTACGGGTGCCAACGGAATGAAAATGTCATCTCTGATATTAGACAGTAATCAAATCGGGGTATTTATGACAGGATCTGAGAATACAGAGATACAACAGAATATCGTCAAACAAAACAGTCTTGGTGTGGCTACACATTCTAGCACAGGTGCTAAATTGACATCCAACTTGATGAGCGGAAATCTTCTTGCTGGAATTACGTTTGTGAATACTCAACAATCTGAGGTTTCGATGAACAATATTGACGGAAGCCAAAATGGAGCATTCTTAGATGCACAGAGCTCGGCAAATAGTGTCGTAGCAAATAACGTTCTTGAGAATGTCGTCGATGTGAACAACGCCAACGGCCTGCCACCAAACATTAACAACAACCAGTTTACCGACAACAACTGCCAAGTGAGCAATCCAAGCGGGATCTGTATAGGTAGATAGGTAATATCTACGGAAAGACCGAAATGGTGATCAGACTCACCATAACTTTTTTATTATACTTTGATTATGCGGGAAATCAGAGAATATTATTCTAACTGTACTTTCCAATAGAATAGAAGGTAGAAATAAATAAATCTAATGACAAATGTTGTTCATCAATGAACAAGCGATCAGTCATAATGACTTTAATGAGTTTTGCTATTTTAGCTACAGTTTCGAGCACGCAGTTTGTGCCAAATCTTTATGTTCCAAATGTTCATGCACAACAATTTCCTGTAGCTTCCCCGTCTAATTCTACAAATCCTTCACCATTGTCCAATCTGAGTATGGCAAATCAGACGGGAGAGTCTTTAGTAGAGTCATTTGGTCCCCTATCTCAAATGGAAGCGGTGATTAGGGAGATAGAAAATACTAACGCAACTAGTTTTGCCGCACGGCAGCAGATTGAATCAGTTACTAGTAATATGTCTAACAATATGTCCAACGCCACTGGCATGACAGACTCACAGAACATGACTGGCGACTCGACAAATGACACGGCCATGAGAGCCGTTATTGAACAGACTGTAAATACAAATGCGACAGGGTTTGCGGCAGGTAATTTGATAAACATGACAAGTCCTCAATCTGCCAGTCCTTGAGACTATCCGTGAGTACGAGGTAGTAGTGCCTAGACCACAATCAGCTGGGATCGGAGATATCATCTACGGAGTACTTTTAAAAATTCTATAGAAAGTTCCAATACTCAAAAGGCGAGTATCGGCACTGCACCTATTCCGAAAGTGATTTCTTGTCGATCTACAGATAAGTAGACCGTTCGAGTTCCAATCAAGTCAGTGCTAACCAGATGAATATCTGTCCATGACCCTATAGCGTACGTATTTATCATCTGGAGAATATTTAGGGGGATGTGGGTTGATGGTAAAAGACCCACATACAGGACAATTTGATTTCAACGTGTATTTAGAGCAGCCTTTGCAGAGTCTCATAAGATGCTTCTTCATGCCTACGAGTGAACCTTTTTAGATTGCTCTCTCCTGAAATCAAAGGTTCCCTTTTCCTGACCGATCGCACTTTTGATTTTTTCTAGTGCATTATTCATTATCTTTTCTGCACTTTTAAAATTATCAGCTTTAACTACCATTCTGTACTTTGGAGCCGAAACATAAGTTATACTAATTGAAGTGTTAGCTTTTGACATTTCTACGGAGCCCAATAGATTCTTTATCCTCTCAATACCGTCTGCCTTGTTGAGAGAAATTTCAAGAATTCCCATTATTTCTACGTGAGGTATTTGGATCTTGCTACTCTCTGTCTCAATCGCTTTCATGATTTCTTCGGAAAACCCCAGACTGCGAATAGAATCGATCCCCTTTCTTGAAACGGTCTCAAACAAATCGTAGACTAGATCAAATTTCTTTAGGATTTCATCTTCCAGGCTAGTCATTTCAGAATCTGACAAGTTTGCCTTTTTCTTTACGATATCCATGAATGCTGAGGCTTTTTCATTTTTCTTAACTTCTATCAGCTTCGATTTCCTCTCGTCGCCAGTAACCTGCTTAAGCGACAAGTCCACTTCAGCCCTTGACTTGTTTACTCGAATAACCTTTAAAACGGTCTTCTGTTTAGGTCGGATGTACCTTTCGATGTTTCTGATCCATCCTGTAGCTATCTCGGAAATATGGAGAAAGCCAATCGTTTCATCGTATTCGTCAAGAGTTATGTAAGCTCCATGACCAGTTACCTCCTTTATCGTAACTAGAACGATTTCCCCTTCTTCAGGAAGCCGTCTAACCTCGGCAGTCATCATTTATAACGGTAAACGCCACGTTTCGGCTACTTTAACGTTGCCATTAGCCTGACGACCGAGTGATTTGAGCTGCAATTGGGATTTATTAACCCTTTCTGCAGGGTTATATTACTCGAAGGTTTAGCCCGGTAATGATGGATTTAGTGAGTGGGGGCTAGTGCACTTGGAAAACATCATAGTAGATCTCGTATTCGTGTCCTAGAATACACTTTATCTAAGGGCCAAGATCTAGTAGTCAATGCCCTTCATTGCCTTGACCCCATTTCTAAATGGGTGCTTTATTTCTTTCATTTCTGTGACCATGTCAGCAATTTCTACTAATCTAGTTGGTGCATAGTTTCCTGTTAGGATAACCGAGGTCCTTCTTGCCTTGCATTTCAAAAGTTCAAGGGCGTCCTCGATAACGATCAGATTTAGCTTCAATGCATAGTTAATTTCGTCTAGGATCACCAAATCGTAATCGCCAGAGCTAACCTTCTTCTTCGCGATATCTACGGCTAGTTTAGCAGCTGCTTGATGCTCTTCCAATGGAAGATCATCATCGATAATCCCAACAAATCCCCTACCAGATACTACCATGTCAAATTCTGGCTCGAGCCTTTTTGAGGATGTTAGCTCTCCATAATACCATTCTCCCTTGATGAATTGAACCATCGCTACCCGCTGACCATGTCCAACTGATCGCAATACAATCCCCAGAGCTGCACTTGTCTTTCCCTTCCCATTTCCAGTAAAGATAACAATTATTCCTTCATCTCCTCCTCCTCCGCCTCCTTCTGTCATAGTAGTTTGTTATCCCGTACTCGACGGGATTGTTATATATTTGATGTCAACCGTGTTCACAATTTGTACTAATTGATAGGATTCTTCACTTTGTCGACCCACCTATTCCTAAAGGAATATACAATATCATGGGCAAATTATAGCGACTAGCTGATTCATGAAAAAAACACTGCATTCCTTGCAGACAGTTGCGGGCAAAATATGCGAATTCGTCCTTCCTATACGTCTATCTTATGAGATGGGAAATGGCAATATGCTTGCCATTTGCACACTCTCAGACATGAGTCTACTAAAGGAAATTATTTCAAGTAAGGATATCATGCGCAAGATTTTTCTTGTCGGAAGACTTCTTTCTGAAAATCGAGGAATTGATAGTCTTCTTGAGACAGTTCACAGTTGCACCCAATTGCGGTATTTGATTTTATGTGGAAAAGATGTCAAAGGACATCTACCTGGACAAGCCTTGATTTCGCTTCACAACTACGGAATAAGAGAAGACGGGCTAATAGTAGGTGCAAGAGGGAGCAACCCCACATTAAAATCGGCCAAAGAAGCGATCTCATACTTCAGGACTAATATCGAAATTGTCGACCTAATCGGTAGTAGAGATATCAGGCAAATAAAACTCCTAATAGACAAATTAGTCGGACAGCAAAATTAAGCCTATTTTATTAATAGTCATGCAACAATCAAAAAATCAGGAACAGAATTTGCAGCGAACGATAATCTTTCAAATGTGAACCGAGCAAGTCAGTAGACTCGAAATTCAAAGCAGGTCGCATCTCATGGAGGTTTCATGCACCCTAAAACCTGCTCTCTGATAAAATTTGATATTAGTGTCTGAACAATCCAATATGACCTTGTAACAGCCCGCAGTCCTTGCAAAGTGCAATGCGTGACTTATAAGCGCGGAGCCTATCCCCAAGCCTTCAAATCCTTTACGTGTTACTACATCCTCAATATGACCAGCTTTTCCCCCGCTATGAATAAATTTCTGCTCGATAAGAAGTGTAGTTGCACCTATTACCTCAGAGGTCTCTTTGTCTATCGCAACAAATATTCTGTGGAGTGGATTTGAAATAATATTGTTTAATATCTGCTCTGCTCTCTCCATGCTCTCTTCAACGCTTCCTAATTCGGACAAATTCTTTAGCGTAGAGAAGTATCCATTTTTTAGGTCGCCAACTTTAATCTCTCTTACTTCGAATTTCAAATTCCGCTTGCTATTGTTCATGACACTTCATCCAATAATATGAGTACTGAATCAAAGGTATATCTTGAGATCGGATCGTTTCTCATTGCTTAATGCGCTTTAATTCGCTTTTGTTTGCTGCTTTGAAGATATGCTATCTTCATTTCCTCTACCCATGCATTTTTCGTTTTGTATATCCTCTTTCGTTCACGAGGCTTACACTCAGCCATAATGAATGCTGCTAAGATGGGAAAATAAACTGATGAATCTCCGTAAACTATTACATTTCCTTCATGCGCAGATTTGATTTTCCCCCAGCTTTTGCCCTCTTGCAGTGTAGCGCCGGATAGACCTCCGGTGTCGGGACGAGCATCTGTGAATTGGACGAGATAATCCTGCCCTCCTTCCTTTAACTTGAGAATTTGAAACAGCGCAGGGCCGGTCTGTTGAAAAAAGTTCTTTGGAACACCGCCTCCTAATTCAATTCCTCCAGATATCTTATTCTTCCAAAGAATAGCCGCTGATTCTGCGATATCCAAAATCACGCTAGGATTAATTGGTTTGTCTTCGAGTAGAAGAGGAAGCATATTTAGTCCAATCGAAGAATCAGCTACAGCTGGCAAATAAATCGGTACGTCATTTTCGTATGCACAAACTGTAAAAGATTTTTCAGGATGTTCTGATTTCTTTTTCGCCGACATCCCCAAAATATTGCACAAGTCTGCTGTTGATGGGTCGTCAGGCAGAACTTGTCTATCAGTTTCTATTGCAGATTTGATGATCCCGTCTTGCTTCTGAAGCGTACCAATCTCCTTGATAAACACGTCATATATTCGCACAATTTGTTTTGAATATAAAATATTGTCATCCACGTCGAAGTATCCCTGTCTTACAGGTAGATCATATGCAAAGTGAAGATCATGGTACACATTTGCACCTGTAGAAACAATCCAGTCCACAAACCCGTTTTCTATCAAGGTCGAAATCGCCCTCCCCAGCCCAATAGGAGCGAGAGCACCAGCTAACGTCAAGCAAACGCATGCCCCATCATCCATCATCCGCTTAGTGATCTGTAAGGCTTCGTAGAGTCTGCGAGCATTGAAACCTGTTGCTCCAAAATATTCTACTAAATCCCTAACGTCCATATCACCTGTAATGGTAGGAGGGTCTATTTTACGCCCCGAAAAGTTGTGAAATTTGTTCACTTCCTTAAGGTGTCATGATATTCACTTTAAAATGTATGTTCAAGGTAGGAGATTTGCAAATTTCTGCATGATGTAATGTAGGTTCGGGAACGCTTAAAAATATCGAACGTATTGTTCAGAATATGCATGACTCAAATGTCAGTGACGACGACAACGAGCATCCCCATGCCAAAGATAGCTACTACTGGGCTGGCAGCTTCCCTGTTAGTTCTAAAGAAGAGCTCCCTGGAAGAAAAACTGACGAGGAGCTCCGCACACTCGTAGCATCAATGTTGAAACGCATCTCTCAAATTGACACAAGTAAAGTCGTTATCAATGTGGTAGACCAAATAGTATCTATCACAGGATCAGTGCAAACTTACGATCAAAAGCGCCGGATCGGGGAAGAAATTTGGAAGATAGAAGGTGTTGTAAAGGTCCTGAATGAACTCCATGTTACAGAACCTTCTACAGCGGGTCCAGCACGGAGAGACTAGATAACTGATCTGAAATTACCTACTCAGGTGATCAAACCAGAATAGCGATCACCTATCGCACCCGAATACTTGGCATACGCATCAGATTTCTCGACTAGAATGTGACGCACCGAACTTGCCGGCTTGAAAGCCTGTATTCATTATTGTAATTAGTTGCAAGAGATTTGATCTCATGAAAGGTATTTTATACGTCTGAAATAATGAGAAGCGTGGGCAGTACAAGTAAGATAGATCGTTCCAGGGCAAGAACCGGTTCTCGACTTAACCAAAAAGGCATCAAGCCCCGTAAAAGGTCTTCGATTGACTTGTTAAGGAGGCCTATCCACGACTATGACCCCGTTAACTATTCAAAAACGTCCAAAATGATTAATAGAATGAAGAATTCCGGAGGCTTTGAGGCAGTTAACCTTGCAAATGGCGTCGAAATCCTGAAAGCTATGAGCAGTGATAGAAACTGCGTAAAGTTTCTCTCTTTTGTGGGTGCGATTATTTCAACGGGTACCCGAGGAATAATACGTGAGTTAGTAAAAGAACACGCTTTTGATTGTATTGTAACAACTTGTGGTGCTCTAGATCACGATATAGCACGAACCTCTGCGAATTATTATGCTGGCGATTTCAGGTTAAACGACTCTTCTCTCTTGAAAGTGGGTATCCATAGGTTGGGCAATGTGCTAATACCTTTTGCAAATTATGGCACCGTGATTGAAAAGAAGGTCAGAGCTTGTTTAGACGAGTTGTATTTCGACCATAATAAAAAATTTATTGCACCATCAGAAATCCTAAATTTCATAGGTAGCAAATTAAATGATTCATCGTTTCTTTATTGGGCCAGTAAGAACCACATACCTGTGATAGTTCCTGGCATTGTGGATGGTTCTGTGGGAAGTCAGCTCTGGTTATTCCATCAGGAACACCGGGATTTTGGCCTTGATCTTCTTAAAGATCAGAACAACATTTCCGACATTGTTTATGATGCGAAGCGAACTGGTGCATTTATGATTGGGGGAGGCATTTCTAAACATCATACTCTTTGGTGGAATCAGTTCAGAGGGGGATTGGATTACGCAGTATATTTGACTACCAGTCCAGAATGGGACGGGAGTCTAAGCGGAGCTCCTGTTGAAGAAGCCGTATCATGGGGAAAGATTACCTCAAAAGCATCTCGTACCACGATCCACGGAGAAGCTACTGCTCTATTACCGTTTATTCATGCCGCACTTCACGAGAAATCATGATTGATTTGTATCTTCTTAGCTAGAGTTAGACTGCATGGAGATAGGCCTTTCACGTCCTACGTACAAGGTCTTCAACAATAGCGATAAATGTGTTAGGTAATGATATCTTACTTAACCTGAATTCATGATTCCTCATTTGGGATTTTCATGGTACAGATAAAATGAAATCTACAGAGAAAACTTTGTGCAAAAATTTGAATACACTAGACTGCAATGCCTTTCTAATTCATTAATATAGAGAGCGGAATCTTTCGCAATTGTTCTTACATCGATTTTCTCGGAAACCACTTCTGACTTGTAGGTTCTTAACCAAGACTGTATCATCTTTTCGGTTACCTCCAAATGAAATTGAATACCAATTAGAGTACCTAAAGCAAAGGCCTGAGGATAAATGTCAGAATGAGCCAAAATCCTAGCCGCTTTAGGCAGAGAGTAAGTATCTCCATGCCATTGAAAAACAGTCGGTCTGGAATTATGAAATCCAGAAAATAGATCCTCCCTCCCAATATTCTCAATAATGATCTTGCGCCAACCAATCTCCTTTGTTGGTCCTTTGAAGACGGTTCCCCCAGCGGATTGTGCGATTATTTGCGATCCTAAACATATTCCGAGCAAGGGTATCTTTTTTTTACTGGCTATTTGTGTGAGATTGATTTGGTCCTTTATGAAGTCGCTATTTTCATAAACTGACATGGGACCTCCTAAAATGACTATTGCACTGTATTGGGTCGGATCTTTTGGAACCTTGCGTTTCCTGGTGTCAACTTTTTCAATATCGAATCCGTCGCTCAGAAAAAGATCCTCAAAATTTCCTAGAGTCTCGCATGGAATATTTTGTAGGCTTAGGATAGGTTTTGTCATCTATTCTGTATTCATGAATCCACTTTATTATCCCTGTCCTCATACTAATCTGGTAATTGAAAATTGTGAGAGGATGAAGAATAAGAGGACAATCCAGCTATTAATCAAATAGTATTGAATTTTCTGGATTCGAAACAATAGACCAAACGATTCAACTTGCTAACCTTTAGTAAACCATAAGTACTAATACTTCCACATTTTCGTATGGAATTTTTCGACACAAGCATTGTCGAACAAATTGAAATGAAAATGATAAGGTCTTCTCAATTTGCTGTGCGTGATCGATTTCACCGTATGTCAGATGACGATCATTGTCTAATTGCAAGCATTAGAGAACACGGTCTCTTGCAACCGATTTTGATTCGACCCCTCTCTCATGGTTTCGAAATAGTCGCAGGACATCGAAGATTCCATGCTTGCCGATCACTACGTTGGCGATTCATTCCTTGCAAGATTAGAGAGCTAGCCGACAAAGAGGCATACGAAATTCAGCTAACTGAAAATATGCAAAGAAAATCTATGGATCCAATAGAGGAGGCAGAGGCATTCCGAAGATACGTCGTTGATTTTGGGTGGGGAGGAGTTACTGAGCTGGCCTCGAAAATCGGGAAGAGTGAAGAATATGTTTCGCACAGGATCCAACTCCTAAAACTTCCAGAAGATGTAAAACAACATGTAATCGAAAACCGTCTTAAAGTGAGCTCGGCATTGGAGCTGACGAGTATCTCGTCTGAGAAGCAGAAAATGATTGTGCAACAAATAAACTCAAGCGATCTGACAGTAAGGCAAATTAGAGAAATGAAATCGTTGATTAAAACCAAACCTAATGCAGTCATTTCAGGGACCGATCAATTCAGTCAGATACCTCCAAGTGTACTAAACAGAAAATCACAGGTATTGAGACTCACAAAAAAGACTACCTTGACGCTTCGTATCACTTTAGCAAGGATAGATAATCTCATTGACGAGGTTCATGCGACGGTTGAACCTGCTGAACGAGCTGAGATCGTCAGCTTTCTAATGGGGACCAGACTTAGAATTCATTCTTTAATTGATGACACAATTAGGTACAAAAACGCACGTACTCGAAAAGAAGATCTAAGTTTGTAACAGAGTGGCAGAACAGTTCTCGACTATCGCCCAAGAAACGGAGGAATCCATTCATCCAGAAATCTCTTGTACTCTTCCGGAGTATGTGTGAGTGAATGATATGATGGTTCCTTCATCGGAATAAAATCATACACTTCATAGGATTGAATTATATCTCCAAATAGGGTACGATATATATCGCTCTCTTCATCGGCCATTTCCTCATTCAGAAAAGACTGTATGCAGATCCAGTCGTATCCCCCACGAGTACGCCCTGAGAAAAGCACAAAAGGTGCATCTGTCAAGTACTTCTTCAGCCCTTCAATCCTGCTTCCAAGATGCTGCGAAACCTTGAATCTGACCAATGCAACACGGATAATTCGACGACGAATCTTTTTTGTATTCACTGAAATTGTGTAACCAGTTATCACTTCGTCATCTTCTAATCTCAAAATTCTTGACTCTATCTCATCTTCGCTTAGGTTATAGCCATGATCTCGAAGGAAATCCAATATTTCTCTTGTATCTTGTTTGGAATCCTTACTAAGAGCAGAAAGTATGAGCTCATCAATGTTGTCAATCATCAAAATTAGCATGGCCGGTGCATGCTAAAGCCGTTATTAAATATAATTTCTAATATACGTATAATACACAAATAACAAATCATTCTTCACAGTAGCCAATTCCTTTCATTTTGAAGCGAATTTCGGAGGATATATATATTTATTTATATAAAATGACAATTGGCCTCGATACTTTCTGAGGTTATCGGATACGTCATACTCCTCGGTGTCGGATTAATAATGGCAATTGCTGTCACTTTGTTAGTAAGGGTCTAACACAAATGGCTTGGAATAAGAAAAGCATTCGAATGGTTTTAGACCGCAGATCGAAATGTAAAGACTGAACTTATAGCAGCTTCTTTAGTCTCTGAATGGACGTGGCAGCAGCAACCCTTTTGCAATCTTCCACTGAAGCATATCAATTCGGCATTAGTGGCCCATTTTGATACGCCGCCGGTGCTAGCATTCAGATGGTTCTCTTTGGCATATTTATTCAAGCCACAAAACTTCAACTTTGACCTGCTAAAGCAAATGATCCTCGTAGTCGACGACAGGATCAGATCC
>JAATVP010000169.1 GCA_014523625.1 Nitrososphaerales archaeon TH5896 | reverse complement strand
TGGTGATGGTGGTGATGCTATAGGAGGAGGAACAGGGACAGGAACAGCAAGAGGGGGAGACGGTGGTGATGGTGGTGATGCTATAGGATCATCATCCTGCTCCGATGTAATAGGCGGAGTTTTTGTTTATCTGTTTTTCTTGGGATTGGACACTAAGCAATGCTGCGTCTGTATCAATAATCAAGCTGTCATTATCTGGCCTTGATATGTTTGTTGAGCCTGCTATTTATCATTCTCTTCGTAGCAAGTGCACAATGTCCGCTGCATCGACTATCATCAAATAAGATACTTCAATATTCACCAGACCTGACAATTAGGTTATGTTCATTGAATCTAACAGGAGGATAAGATTTCCTTAATTCAAATCAAAAAAGAAAGAAGGGTTTACGGATAATTTTTACCTATTCCGGAAGCAGATAATTTTTCATTGACATTATTTCTTATTTGATCCCGTAATGGATTCGTCTTTTCGAATTCATCTTCATTCGCATCTTGTTCTGAGTCACTGTCATCACTGTCATCATTGTTATCATTGTTATCATTGTTATCATTGTTATCAGATCCAGAAGATTCATCGTTGCTATCGTTGTCATCATCGTTTGACAATGAATCATTATTACTATCGGAAATTTCTGTATAAGAATCTAGATTATTAAGAGCTACTTCTTTGTTACTTAGTGTATCAACATCATTAGGGTCTATAGCTAGTACTTTATCATAATACTCTATAGCTCCTGTATAATTACCTAGATTATTAAGAGAAAATCCTTTGTTATTTAGTGCATCAACATCATTAGGGTCTATAGCTAGTACTTTATCATAATACTCTATAGCTCCTGTATAATTACCTAGACTATCAAGAGCAAATCCTTTGTTATTTAGTGCATCAACATTATTAGAGTCATTACCTAATACTCTATCATAATACTTTATAGCTTCGGTGTAATTACCCAGATCCTGCGATTTATTTCCTGATGCTAGCAAATCATCTATTGACTCGGAACTGGAATTGGTATTACCCACATTATTCCCAGTGTTCAGTGTGGAGGTGCTAATTTGCGCAAATACTGTATCATGGCTTTCATCGGCCGTAGTTAATATGATCGTGGCTAAAGCCAGTACTGCAAACAATGCGGCGAATTTGACATGTTGGATATTGACCAATTTCTACTCTAAAACCGATATTTGACTACAAGTCTTATCTTGGTTAATTCAGATTTATGCTATATTTATTCGATAACTAACCAAGGGAAAAGTGTAGCCGCAAATTGTAGCTGCAACTGACACAACGACAACAACGATTCTTTTCTCAAAGACAATATCTCCGGTAAGAGTACAGATGGCCATGCGCAACATCTCTCCATCCCTTAAAGGTCAGCTCGGATACGATAGTAATTTTTGATAATTATCTCCACGTCTAAACTAGCTCATGCCAAACTCATTTCGCAAAGCACAAGACCACCTAGCATTTAGTTTATCAGAAATACAAAAAAGGATAGTGAGCTAATTTATTCTTCTTCAGAAGATTGACTCAGGGCATCTCGATTTAATCGATTACTCAAAAATAAAAAAAAAATAAGTTAATGCTTAGGTTTTGCGGTTACTATCTTACCAGTCTTTGTCGTGCCCGCCGTCTTTCTTGTCTTTGTGATCTTCGCTATTCTTTTGAACGCCGTCTAATGCTACTGCATTTTCTTCGCCCTGAACTTGTGAGTTAATGTTTTGACAATAGACATACATTGGTAGTTTACCGTTTCCGCAGGCATTGGCCTGACTAGTTGCCTGATTCTTGCCATATTTGGTTGCAAAAGCGCTGTCTGCCGTTATTATTGTTGTTCCTACTAATGCTGCTGCTATTACCGCGACTATTGCGATATATTTGGTATTCATGTTATTAGAAGAAAAGAAAATTGCATTTATTTGAATTAGGCAAATTGAGGCTCTACCATAAATCTGATTTATTTTATGCTAGATGAATAATGAAATAGACAGCCATATTGTCCGATCAACTTGATCAACGTAATTATTCTAGTGTATAATCCTAAGCTAGGTGATTCAACTTATTGAAATAGCTGTGCCCGCATTATACGCGCTGCAAATATCTGACGCTACAGAATGAACCCCACACAAATATACTAGATCAATAGCTAATAAGTCAATAGTTTAATCAGGATACCAATTTAATCATTTCATTTGTGAAACTGTACATCATGCTTTCTAAAGATGGTATATCAAAAGCGGCGTATCTGAATACAACCTGGATAACTATTTGGTTAACCAAATCTTTCTTATGATATGCGATAGCTAGCGAAATAGAGGCGTTAGTTACTGTTGGCTTCCACAATCTTTATTGTCCGTGTCTTATCGCCATATTTAGGGATAGGACAAACTACCTTTGACGCTGTCGAGTGTATCGATCTCATTTATTAGAATGCCGGATTCCCTCAAGCTCTTGCACTCCTTTAATCTCAAATCTAGCTTCTGAATTCTTTGTTGAGGTTGTTGTTTTTGCGTTTCATTATTTTAGCGAGTGCTCAGTCAATTGTAGGGCTAATAGTTTATCCATTTCGTCAAATACATGGAGAGCATTGATTCCACTTTCTGTGATTCTAAACATCTTTTCTTCTCTTTCAAATTCGATTTGCTTGTGTTGAATCAATAACGTCAAATAGTCTTTCAGTTTTTTGTACGAAACATATGTTTCGTATTGAATCTGAGCCGTCGTTGCACCTGTATAGCTTTGGGTCGATTTGAGAATAGACGAAATTACCTCAGGTTTAGATCGATATCTAGGTCGTCTTGTCATTTTCTAATATTTGGAAAAGAACACTCTATAGGGTTATTATAAAGGTTTTGAGTGCATTAAACACTAATATTGACTATTATTCCCCTAATTTTGGGACTTGCAATTGTATTGATGGCTGGCTTGCTGGCTGGCTATTTTCCAATCAGACATTCTTAGCTTTTTTCTAGCTTTGTTATCATTCGTTATGGAAGAAGATAACAAGTCTTATAACACCTGGTTACGGAACCCGTTTGTCGGTCATCCTACGGACTCCTCGCACATCATACAGATAAGTTCATCTTAGTACAGATCTTAGCACAGATATAAAAGTCAATACAAATAATAATGAACCGAAGCTGAGCCACAACAGGGGCCCAAACTCCTAGTGTACTCACCCAAATTTGAGGTAAATGAACAAGTACATGTAGTTTTAGCTATCCGTAATATTTAAGAGTTCTTGACATTCAATATTGACAAATTAGTAGTGATCTTGACAAGACTTTTTAGCAAGATCAAAATAACATGAATATCTACCCAATATTTGTAAATCAACTTATGTTTTACCTGCATTGGTACAATCTAGCTCCCGGTTGCGTATTCGTCAACTTCTGCACTCTGTGGTGGTTTCGGATAATTCTCTGGTGGTTGGTGGTCTCGGATAATGCCGCTATTCTCAGATTTATGATACGACTTTATCCTCTTATCTTCTGATACTAACTAGTTACTTAGTGATAATACTTAAACCATTAGCTTCAAGCAAGGGAAAATTCTAGTGAGACAGCTAGATCTAATTCAGGTGCTTTTATAGATAGTCTTTGGCTACGGCCAAATACGAAAATACACCCTAATGCGGAGATGCAGAAGCTGTCTGTGCCAACCCTCGCGTAGCAAAACAAACAGCGACCCCATCTCTAAGGCGAGATTACCAATCAGTTGCGGATGACAGATTCTAGTAGAATTTAAAGCTCTTTTGATCAAGAAAAAGATGATTAGGAAAGTGGAGAACGTATTGCATAGAGATGGAGTAGTAGTTTGTTAGGGAACTTTTAAAAAGCTACCAAAAAAATTCACCGAGCCGAAAATCTTAGATTCGTAAAGAATGACATACAATATTTTTTTACCAATACCAGCTCGTATATTTATTATAAGCAAGTCAAATAAAGTTCAAAAGTTCATCGATAGATAATGAAGACGAAACATATGGACGTAGCATGTTATTCCATATTGCTTGTTGCAGTTGCGATAGTTGGAATACAGCTGACATCCCCGGGATCAGTTAGTGGACAAGAAGAAGAGGAATCATTTATAAGTTCAATAGCCCAAGACGGCCAAAATGCTCAGGATGGAACACAGCTGACAACTCCGGCATCAGTTAGTGGACAAGAAGAAGAGCAATCAACAATAACTCCATTAGCCCAAGACGGCCAAAATGCTCAGGATGGAACACAGCTGACAACTCCGGCATCAGTTAGTGGACAAGAAGAAGAGCAATCAACAATAACTCCATTAGCGCAAGACGACCAAAGTGCTCAGAATGGACCTGCTATATTTCCTAGAATTGCAAGTGTAACAGATAAGTCAGAAGTCGGTGCAGATGTTACCGATCAGACACAAGTCTCGAATGGCGATGATTTCGATACAGATACAGATCCAGGAACTGGTGCAGACTCTGCAAATGGCGAAGTTGGTGCAGATGGTACAGATGGCATAGGTAGAGATGGTGCAGATGGTGCAACTGAAAGTGAAGATGGTGTAGCTGGTGTAGATGCCTTTGCCATACAACTAGAGGCAAGTATCCCCTAAATAAACACGATTGCTAACATACAACATTTGGAATATCCTCCAATTCAATATTTTTTTGTATTAGTTACTTACGTAAGCACATTTGTACTTGCGTAAGGAAGCATATTAGGATTTACAACTAAAGAAGACACACTTACTCAAATTAAATGTAAACTTCAGCCACTCATGATCTTAAGCGGCGGCAAATGGTGGATGTCGTGATAATCGCTCGCCTCCACCCGCATCACACCGAGTGCCGATAAGCTTTTGGTTTGCAAGATGGATATCGTAGTCGGCGATACTTGATAAACCTAGATCCTACTACCATCTAAGCATGCACAAAGTAATATTGTAACAAAATTAATCTAATAAAAAAAGAAAAAAGAGTTAGACGTTTGCGTTTGCGTTTGCGTTTGCGTTGTTTTTACTAGTCTTCGACGTTGGTGTTGTCTTCTACGTCGCCGCCGTCGCCGCCGTTACCGCCTTCGCCTTTGCCGCCGTCACCGCCAAATCCCTTGTTGTCTTCGCTGTCGCCGCCGTTGCCGCCTTCACCGCCAATTGCAAGTCCAAAGTTGTCTTCGCTGTCGCCGCCCTCATTGTCGTTGAAACTACCGCCATTAGCGTTTTGGTCATTCCTCTCGCTGTCGCCGCCGTCGTCGTTGCTATCTATACCACAGGCCGCACACAAGCCGTTTGTGTTATCGTCATCATTGGCATCGCCGCCGTTCTGACCTGAATTAGATCCACCGCTATTATCCTGATTTGCGTCGCCGCCGTTCTGACCTACGCTGGCGCTGCCGCCATTGCCGCCATTGCCGCCGTTCTGGCCAACGTTGCCGCCGTTTCCGCCATTACCATCTCCTCCGTTGCCGCCTCTGCCGCCGTTGTTATTCTGTCTTACCGTGTCTCCACTTTTCTTCTTCTTTTTTGCATCTACGTTGTCTACAAAGCCTGTTGCCATGACCATCGTTCCTACGACGAGGATTGCAGCTATGGCTATAGCCAACATCGTGCTAGAATTCTTACTGTTCATTTACCTCAGGGATAAGAGAATAGTAGTTTGTATATTAACATTTTGGTTTAAAATTATGTTAGAAAATAACTAGTACTATCTTATATTAAGAAATAGCTAGGTGGATGGTTACTGTTGATTTATTGTTAATATTAACTTGATAAATAGTGGACCCTACTACCAGTCAACTTTAACAAAATAATCTAATAAAAAAAGAAAAAAGGGTTAGACTTTTGCGTTGTTTTTACTAGTCTTCGACGTTGGTGTTGTCTTCTACGTCGCCGCCGTCGCCGCCGTTACCGCCTTCGCCTTTGCCGCCGTCACCGCCGACTCCAAAGTTGTCTTCGCTGTCGCCGCCTTTGCCGCCGTCACCGCCAATTGCAACTCCATGGTTGTCTTCGCTGTCGCCGCCCTCATTGTCGTTGAAATTACCGCCATTAGCGTTTTGGTCATTCTTCTCGCTGTCGCCGCCATCGTCGTTGCTATCTACACCGCAGAATAAGCACAAGCCGTTTGTGTTATCGTCATCATTGGCATCGCCGCCATTCTGACCTGAATTAGATCCACCGCTATTATCCTGATTTGCGTCGCCGCCGTTCTGACCTACGCTGGCGCTGCCGCCGCTGCCGCCGTTGCCGCCGTTCTGGCCAACGTTGCCGCCGTTTCCGCCATTACCATCTCCTCCGTTGCCGCCTCTGCCGCCGTTGTTATTCTGTATAGTCCTGTCTCCACTACTCTTCTTCTTCTTTTTTGCATCTACGTTGTCTACAAAGCCTGTTGCCATGACCATCGTTCCTACGACGAGGATTGCTGCTACAGCTATAGCCAACATCATGCTAGAATTCTTACTGTTCATTTACCTCAGCCATAATTCTATGAGAGTTGTATATTAAGATTTTGATATTAAATTCTATTAGAAGATATCTAGGATTCTCTTATATTAATAAATAGCTAATGCTATATTATAGTATAATCTTTAGCTAGTTATCTTATACTAGAAGAATATGTTCATATTAGATATAATAATGTACGTCTATGACTTGAATCTTTAGATAAGATTTTCCCTAACATAGTTCAAACAATACCATGTGAGCGAGCGACAGCAGTATTACCAAATGCTTAGACATCCGTATACTAAATCGACAGTTGATCTTCTAATAGATAGTTGTCATTTCTATTGGTATTATGAATAGTAAAGTTTAGTTCACATCCAAATAATAAATCATTTCAATCACATCATAATTCGTCAACGGTATAAATTACAACTATAATGTTAGTCACTTAAGCTGCTGAAAAACAGTAAAAAGGATTCCAATTGATGTGCACTGCAACATCCTATTCCGTATGATTTTATCAAGCAGGTTTTCGTTGAATTTAGAGCAGGTATTATGCCAGACAACTGGGCTATTCGTTAGCAGCAAGTACTACCCG
>JAATVP010000168.1 GCA_014523625.1 Nitrososphaerales archaeon TH5896 | reverse complement strand
GGAAATCAGAACTTTAGGCTGTAATTCAATTCCGATAGAAGCTGATATCTCCAAAGAGGCTGATTGTGTTCGATTGATCGAAGAAACTATCAAGAACTATAGTAGGATAGATGTTTTGGTAAATAACGCAGGGGTACAGCAGGACGTGCCGCTCGAAGAAACAACAATGGATCAATGGCAGAAAATCTTGGCGGTGGATCTTACAGGACCTTTCATATGCTGTAGAGAAGCCGTAAAGCATATGGAGAAACAACAGGATCCAAGTGGAGGTTGCATAATAAACATAACTTCTGTACATCAATTGATACCCAAACCACATTACATTCCATACGCAACTTCCAAGGCCGGAGTGGAAATGATGACAAAAACACTCGCGTCGGAGTTTGCAAAATCCAACATAAGAGCGAATGCCGTTGCTCCAGGAGCCATAGAAACTCCGATGAATATCCTGCTTGATGAAAATGAAGCTGCGAGACATAAAACATTAACGCAAATACCAATGGGAAGGATCGGAAGTCCGGAAGAAGTGGCGAATGCAGTAGAGTTTTTGGCTTCGGACAAGGCAAGTTATATCACCGGAACGACACTTTATGTTGATGGTGGCATGACCCTTTATCCAAGTTTTCAATATACAGTTCACTAAGTAACAAAAGTAAAATATTGTGGTTAGCTCGTTGATTCACTTCTAGCTCTAACTAGTTTAGATAATCCCAGCCTTTGGGGATAACTATAGTAACGTAAAAATCATTGGATGACAACAAAACTATCTAAGCCTACTATAGTAACAACAATCAATAAACAAAGTAACAAGCAATGTGCAAATTAATTCTCCGAAAACAAAGCAAGCTCTGAGAGTTTGTTCCAATTCGGTCCCTCAAAGACATACTTATTATTTACTCCTTCCCAACGCAGATCGCGTCCTCGCTGTATAAGGCGGTTGGGTAGGGTGAGAACACTTTTTTCTTCTTTGGCAGCGCTTTGCCAGACTCAACTCTTTTGCTCTCGGAAAAAATCTTGCACTAACATAGAATTACTTAAGCAGATGGGACAACGCATCTTTATTTGCATGACTTCCTCTTACTTCCTTTTACGATGCACGCCTTTGAGTGGGAAAGCTGTGCTTCTACATCTTCGAATCAAATTTTGAATGCAGTTACTAATAGACTGTTTACGAAAGTTCTGCTATATTCTAATGTAAAAAAGTATAATAACAAGAATGTTCTAATGGATACTAAATGGCCTGGAATTTGACTTGCTCGAAGAGTAACTCGAGTTACTCCCTGAGTAACTCCAACCACACCAATACAGTGTGTCATTTAAATGGGGGTGACAATTCGATCTGAGAGATAAACATTATTGCTTCGTATGTGCCAAGCAGTTTTCAAGGCGTTGGAATAAGGAGAGACATGTAAGGGACATTCATTCACCATATCATCTTTCGCCATCCTTCAAATCCTCAGGGATGTATTTTAAATCTTCAAGATTCGAGTCTCACACGTCACTGCATAACAGACCTTATACTAATTTCCACGCTCCCCAATTAGACAAGAATCCCCTTGATCGGTCATTAGAGTTTCTTCGCAAGATTGCAGAATTGAAAAAGCTGAAAGAAGAGATCTCGTCCATATCGAGCCGAGAATCACATCATAGTTTCAATGTAAGCTATTCTGATGCCAACAAAGATTTAGATTTTCCAATACAACCTAAATTTGAAGATCTAGAGGTAATCGGGGTCAACGGATTTGTATGTCGAACCTGCCTAACTGCTTCTCCCTTACGTATATACAAGGATAAATTCAACCGCGTACCAATTCCAATACTAACTTGGCACGGTTGTGATTTTGAAAGACTGATGGAAATACAACATCACAAATTGGACAAGGAAAATGCCCTCAGGGATCTCTACAGAAACGAAATACGGGGAGTGATGTTAAGCGCAGTCAGGGAATGGACAGGTAATAGAACAAGCTTAAAGGCAGTGGAAGTTTCAATTCCCGCTGACAGTTGCGACTTAATCACTGTTTCTAATCCAAAGCGATGGGTTACCCGAGCGATACATGAAAGGGTCACACATTTAACTGATGAGGAGCTGGTTGACTTTATAAAAATTGTTAAAGATCGAACGTATGCAATTTTTAGGATTCATGGCGATGAACTAAACCATGGCAAGGTATTCGTAGTAAACATAGTGGCTAGTCATTGATAGCGTCGTCGCTTCTATTAATTACGGTATCTACTATTATTGTCCTCAAAATCATGTGAAGTACTTTAATTGTTAGTTTTTTTGGGTGCTGGGCTTATTATCATCATTGCAACACCGGCTGAAATCACAATTGTGGCAATTATAGTTTGAGAACTAATTGATTCGCCAAGTATTACCCAACCTAAGAATACTGCTATTACCGGTACAATATATGCAAAAGTGTTTGCCAATGACGGGGTAGTAGATCCAAGGAGCCAGTAAAATATAGCATAGCCAACTGCAGTGCATACCAAGGTAAGGAACAAGAATGATCCCAGTATATTATTCGCTGTCGAGAAGAGTGTATTTAATGTTGAAATTTCACCGGTACCGGTTACTACCCACAAGGCTAGCAAAATTAACCCACCCAACGCCATGAACATGCCAGTGGGCAAGAGAATTGCTCGTTTTTCACCTGCGGCACGAACAGGGCTAGAAAATAATGAGCCTATCGCCCAAGAAATAGAGCTGACAATCAGTAAGACGACACCAATCCAGCTAGATTCCTCTGTTTCTAAAGTAGGAAGAACTAGAATGATTAGTCCTATGAATCCAGCAGTAATGCCTGCCATGCTTAATCTAGTCGGTTTTTTACCAAGGAATAGCAACATGAATATTGCTACCCAAATCGGTATGGTAGAATTGATTAGAGCTGCAGCTCCTGAAGATAAGTACTGAGCACCTAACGCGAGTATTCCCTGTCCCCCCACAATAAAGAATAGAGCTGATAGGAACCAGCCTTTCCAGAGTTGTCTATTATTAATCTGATCACTCTGGTAGTCTTTCTTATTTGATCGACGATAAATAGTATGAAGGAAGATGTAATGGGTAGCTACTAACAATATACCTGCGATGAAGAAACGCATTCCAAATGATGCCAGTGGTTGAACTTCATCAACTATAATCTTGATCGCGATAAAGCTCGATCCCCACAAAAGTGATAACATCATTATAGCTAATAACACTACGTGTAATTGCGAATGATGCATCAGAACGCAGTTGAATCCCTCATTATATTTGTTTTATTGATCAATTAAGTAAGCGGCGGCAAATTCCTAAGTGACTTTTTTCACTAGCTGTGTGAAGGCAGGAAGTAAATTACCTTCAAGATCTAATGATATAGAATAACAAGTAAATCAATTGTGCAACTCGGATCTAAGATGCGCTATCAATGGTTCGATTACGAATCCTGAGAGTATCAAATTAGACCAATATAAAATCACATAACATGTATGAATCACAGTTTGCATTTCAAAATCTCGCATTTGCTTGTCTAAGTGATGTAACGACCAAGTCGACTCAGACGGTGTGGAGGTGGGAAACAACCAAATGTGCGGATATATACCTTTTAATGTAGTAATCGTCAAAATTTTTATAATGAAGAAATAAGGAATATTATTATAAATTGAATCCGCAGTTATCCAAGGCTATTTTTGGAATAGGTATCGCTTTGTCTGTCGCATCTATAGCATCGGTCTATGTCACTATGCTAGCTACGCAGAATCAGAACTTGAATTCGCAAGTACACATTCTTGCAGTGCACATTCTTGGAGCTGGATAGTTATTGCTGGTTCTCTCATTTTTGTATGGCATGTACCTCAAATTTTTGACTACGCTTCAACTCATTATTATGTCCATGTTATGCAACACCTCTCATTCATTATGGTCGGAGCGGCAACATATATGACAATCAAGCTTTTCGGAGAATCATTTAACTTATTTCTAATATTCTCACTAATCGGAATGATGGGCTTTAGTGGATTGATCCTTGTCATTTCAGACAATCAGATTTATCAGGTGTACTCTTTAAGCCATCATAATGCAGGTATCTATATGATCATAACATTTGTTACACTATTACTAGTGATCATGCCCGTTTATCTGATTCGACGCACCATGTTTCACATAAATACTTCTAAGTCAGGTGGCAATGGATGATTATTGCCAAAGAAATAGTAAGAAAGTTATATGTACAAGTGTTACAAAGTAGACGAAGGGTATGGCAAAGATTAACGTAGGAAACGTTTCTGAAATTCCTGAAGGAAAAATGACACATGTCGTAGCAGGCGAGAAAGATATTTTGGTAGCAAATATTCAAGGAAAGTATTATGCTACAAGCAATACCTGCCCTCATCAAGGAGCAGAGCTTCATGAAGGTGAGCTTAATGGTAGTGAGCTAACATGTCCATGGCACGGCTCGAAGTGGGATGTTACAACAGGCAATTTGAACTGGTTTCCTCAGAAACTAGAGCCGCTAGGGTCATACAGAGTTTCGGTCGAAAATGATTCTGTCTATGTAGAAGTTTAGCATTACTATTTTGATTTTATTACTGAACAAACAAACGAGAACTATTGGATGAGATATTGGCATGGATGATGTGGTCATGATTTCATTAGTAATGCCGTATGTTATCGAGATGCGGTGAAGTAGTCCTGTCTATTAGACCATCAAAGTTTCAACTAAAATTGTTAGAGACCACGTCACATCCAGGTACTGATATGATGTCATTTAAACTGGATCGCAAAGATGTTCAACAGGAAAACCATTATTTGGATTACAAAGCGGGACAGTATGCTGCTATGGATCTTGAAACTAAGGAGGACGCAGAGGGTCCTGTGCGGTCTTTTACAATTGCTTCATCTCCGACTGAAGAGGAATTCATCTTGATAAGTACACGGATAAGGGATACGCCGTTCAAAAAGAAGCTTGCGAATTTAGAGATTGGTACTCCAATAAAGATTACAGCTCCGGTAGGAAGCTTTGTACTACCTGAGGACGACAATTCTAAGCGCGTTGTATTTCTGTCCGGTGGCATAGGAGTTACCCCGTTTAGAAGCATGGTAAAATACGCGACAGACAATCGCATGCCAATAAGAATTATGATGTTTGATTCCAATAGAAATGAGAAGAATATCCTCTATAAAACAGATTTTGATCAATGTGTCAAGGCAAATAACAATCTAAAGATCATCTACACTATTACAGGCGAAGGTCAGGGAGGATCTTCCTCAAGCATTGCTGCGGCAGCTGCTGGAAGCGATTGGAAAGGTGAAATCGGTTTCATAAATAAGGAATTGCTAACTAAATATATGACCAACGATGAATTGACTGATTCAATAATCTACATTTGTGGACCGCCTGGTATGCTAAAAGCGATGCAAAAGTTGTTACAAGAAGATTTACGAATTCCAGACCTAAGGATAGAGATTGAAGAATTTACCGGGTACTAGAATATTATATATTGGCTTAAACGTAAACGAACACCTAAATTCAGTAACTTGATTTAGTTCATTTGTTGAATATGATGCTTAAGATGGTGATATGCGGGCGACACTCTGGTCGTCACACATATTCATTCTATCTTGTTTGGAAGTTTCGGCTACCAATCCAATTTGACCAGGTGACAATACCAAGATCTGCGTCTGGTTCCATGTCTAACATTGTCAGAAACTCTATTAGGTGACCGTCTGGATCTCGAAAGTAAATAGCGGCCGCTGGCATCCATCCAATCACACTTGGTTCATCTGTTTCCTCACCTAAGAAAGTTAAGGGTGAAATTCCCTGATCTCTTAAACGCTTTGGAGCGATCAACAGATCACTTAGATTCACGTCGAATGCTATGTGAAGGGTCAGGCCAAGCGGTGTAGAACCGATAGACCATAATCCGAGCATCGAGCGACGAGAATCTCCTATCCAGAAAAATGCTGCATTCCTGTCAGATACCTTCAGAGCAAGTTGAAGGCCCAATTTGTCACGGTAGAAATCGATAGATCGCTGTAGGTTGCTGACGGTTAAGTGGGCCTCGAAGAGACCTTTAATTGGGACAATTTGGTTGGAATGTGGTGTCATAGTAGCGATGCTCCTGACTTATTGCCAACTGAAGCTTGATTCAACTTAATCATTTCTTTGCTACTACGCAATTATATTGCACCCATTCATCTGAGCGATTAATAATCGTATTCTGATTCAATATCTCATGACTGTCAGAGATCAGGTTAAGAATAAGCCAGTCTCCTTAGAGGGGTTTTGATTCAGCTTATTTTTATTCAAGTAGCCCTGTTTCTAACTTGTTTCTTATTGTTTTTGAACCAAGATCAACGACAAATCCTAAATATTGAGGGAAGTTTTTTTCTTAATCTATTTATTCAAAAAAGCCGACATCATCTTCTTTGTCAAATCGCGCTCTCTAGATCTGGACTCGCCTGTGGATTTGATTCGAAGAACTCCTATCAGCTCTCTTCATTACTATCTTTTTATCAATCAGGATTAAAGCCCTTGTTTCAAGACTCTAAGATGAATCTTCATTC
>JAATVP010000167.1 GCA_014523625.1 Nitrososphaerales archaeon TH5896 | reverse complement strand
AGTAGACTAGTAATAGTTCCAAGTTAATACTTTTAGTATGTTCAAAGCGACAAAATTCAACATTTGTGTAATCGGAATGATTGTAGGTACAGCCCTTATTAGCATGCTTCCCTTTATGGGATTAACATGCAGATGGTGTACAGCGGGAGGTTAGCCAACTCATAGATAAGAACCTATTTCCTCCCCTCTTTATTATCTTGTCCAGTTGTATGTTGTTACTATAGTTAACAAGCAAAAAATTTCTATGGAATTTATGACTTCACGTGGAACTATAGCTACATTACCTATTACTAACTCATTATTATCTTCGTAGTGAATACTAACGACATGTACTGTATTGGAATAGTCTAAGTTGTTTGTGTTATGAAACCTACAATTGGACTCTGCGCAAATATCTGTCCTGGTTCGGAATTTTCATCAAAAGTTAAGACGAGCACATTATTTGCAAGCAATAGTCTCATCCCTACATCATTCCATACTTGCTGTTGTTGGTTTCCTAGCCGTTGTATTACATCAACCGAACCGCCGATTTCCGTATTTCCATCATTTTGTTGCATAGAATTTACAGTTAGATTGCTGATCATAAAATTTTCGGTTGCAACTTGTTTTAATGGAACACCTTTGGAATTGCTCAGTACGTCAAAATTCACTAGCAATTCCGAACTATTGCCTCCCTCCGAGCCAAGAGACCAGTTTCCTAATAATACTTTCTTTACAGTTCCGTTATTCAAATTAATCTCAGAGCTAGCAATTTTACCTGAAAGCTGTTCTCCAGTCGAACCTGCTATATCTGAGAGGTCACTAAGAAGTCCTTCTATCGATCCTCTCAAATCGCCGCCGAAACTTGTATAAGTTAACTTTTCTGATGGAATGATCGATTGAGGAAATTGGTTGACGGCTTGCACAGCATTTATTGGTTGTAACGATACCATTAAGGAAATTGATAGAACTGATGAAATTGCTGCTATCAATACGAAAAGCGCCGTGTATTTGTTATTATAATTGAAATTAGAAATCATTATTACTCTTGATACTTTCACATTATAGTATTTAAATAATAAGGATCATCGTTGTACTCCAATTGGAGTTTTAATCACATTTCAACGGATCGATCATTTTAGAGTTGGAGTGTTAGTTTGAATAGCGGACATGATCCAAATGATTACCAGTGTTTGTATTTTAATCATCAATATATCTATAGAGTCTAAAACTATCATATGCTGAAATATTTATGAACGTTTCTCTATCTTTGAATTTGATCAAAATCTCACTATATGGAATCTATGATTCTTCAATGCAAGCTACCATCATTAACTGGTAATCTTGGTAAATATCAAAATGGCATATCTAATATTGAAAACCAATTGCTGCTGCTGTTGCTAGGTATCTCAACTTTCGACTTCTTATTCACCACTATTGCAAAGAGTTCTTAAGAATGATTAGGCTATGCAAATAATATTTGATAAATGACAAGGACGATGAAGCACTGCTTGAATTCAAATTTCCTACTGAATTAGATATTGGAAAAATGAATAAAGAAGAGAGGATGAATTTATTTCGGGGATTCTTTGCAACTAGTCGCTACAATAGATTGTTGATCCAAAAGTTACTAGTCAAGTGTGCATTAGACGATTCATTTTATCATAAGATGATAGAACTTGAGGCTAACCACAATAGAAATCACTTGGACATTCAAAAAATGGTCGAGTCTTACGGATATAGGGACGAGTTTATAGCTGCTGTCAAGGAGGAGGACGCAGCACTAGACAAAATTATAGACGCATACAACAAGAGAATGATGAAAATATGATCTTGGCCTCATTTAGACTTGCAATATTGAACAAACCATGCTTCATGGTCAAACTTGCCCAAAAAGCTATTTAAACCAACAACACCAAATTATGATAGAATGTGCTGCGACTGTAATATGTTTGATATAGAAGAAACCAAAATCACAAACAAAAAACCAATTCGAAAGGAAAACAGTCTAAAGAAAGAAGAGGAATTGATAGCCCCAACAGTAAGATAAGACGTTCATCATTTTTCTTTTTTTCTCTTGATTGTTTCCCCATTTCTCAGACATCCTTGTGCTAACAAAAGAGTTCTATCCGAGAATCACATGTAAATTCCTTCTCCAATTGGCTCAATTTAATCTTAAACAGCATAAAAGCTAGTAATGCACATGGGTTATAGTCAGCGCCGATATGTTGAATCTAGCTTACTCTAGGAACTGTCGATTGTGACGTATGACGTCTCGTCCCATTAATTGGCAAATCAATAATAAGACATGTCATTTATTCTATTGTAGTATAGTCAAGAGAAATGGCCGGAGACAATACATCATCAACATCATCTAATTCTAAAGAGGATCTAAATTTTTTTTGTGATAGAGTTTTACGAATTGCCAGCAAAATACGCTTTGTTGGAATCGCGAACCACTTGGGAACACTGATTGCCAGCTCCTATAGACATAATCTAATTCCACTGCTAACAAGAGAGGAAACCTCCCACTATGTTCTTCAGTCAGTCTTGCGTTCTACCACACGAGAGGATTTTGAATCGAAATTGGGCCGGCAGGAATATTCCATTGGCAAGTACCGCAATGTTATTCGTGCAACGATCCCCATTACTTATATTCAGGACGACACGACAACCGGTAAGCAAGAAGTTGTTATTGAAGATGAAGATGAAATCAAGCGCAACAAGGCGAAGTTCTATCTGCTGCTGTCATTTGATGTCGATTATGGAGTACAACAAGCCATAGAAACAAAGATCCTCCCCTTTATTGATAAAAATATAGAGATGTTTAGTACATATAGCCGGTAAAATAACACCTGAGCTCATGGTATGTCTAATAGTTGTATAGCTAGTCTAATATAATAACCCCCTTGAAGAAACCATAGAGCGTAAAATGCAGATTGTCCAGATTTCAGATCTTCATATCGGTGGTCTTTTTAAGCAGAATGCATTTGACGACATTGTCAATGAAATTAATAGTGAGTTAAAGCCGAACGCAATAATCATCTCTGGAGATTTGGTCGACGAAGGGATAATTTATCAGTACGAAAAGGCACAAAAGGAAATTCAAAGATTCGATTGTCCCAATATCATCATCTTGCCAGGGAATCATGATTATAGACACACTGGATACCTGCTATTCAAAAAATTCTTTCCCTCTACTTCAAAACATGTTTGGGAATTGGACAATGGTAATATCGTTATTTTTACTATAGGAACCGCCCGGCCTGATAGGGATGAAGGTGAAGTAGGACATCGGCAAATATTGTGGATGGAGAAAACAATGAGCAATTATTTAGAAGAGACCAGAGGAAGGAAAAGAGTGAAAATAGTAGCTATGCATCATCACCTCGTTGCAATACCTGATACTGGGTACACCAATCTTGTTGGTGTATTGGATGCAGGTGATATGCTAAGAGCGTGTTTAGAATCTGGAGTTGACTTAGTTGTTTGCGGACATAAGCATAGGCCTTGGATGTGGAATCTAGGAAGATTACAGATAGCATACGCAGGAACAGCATGTTCATGGAGGTATAGGGGAATCTTTCAAGATACCTATAATATTATTGATATCGATAAAAACGGCGAAATAAAACTCGACCTAAAGATAGTCGGACAAAAAGCAAAAGTACCCTTGTCCGACATAGTCAAGAAGTACAAGCAAGAACAAAGATTGAAAGATCTATATAAGTGAGCAATTTCAATTAACCAGTCGAGATTAAAGATTCATTTTCATTGGAAATTTTGTATAAAACTTTAATGTCCTATTATTACGAGATGGCATTTTTGTTTAGCCAGATAAATACTTTTAATTCTATTTTTTATTCATGATAATAAAATTATAAGTCAAGTATAGGAAATCAGGCGTAACTCACAAGCAATTTCATTCGTGAAAAAATGTTACTCTCTAACTAGTAACGCATGCTAATTAGGATATGTCCAGTGTCTATTTTCCTTAGGCTCATGTGATGCTCCAAGACCTGTTAAAGTACCAGTATAGTCACCTGTAACCTCTGTCACAAAGTCAAGGTTATCCAATGTTTTGAGAATTTCAAGTGTTAATCTCATATTCGTTACATAGTGAGTACCTTTGTCATATATTGCTGGAACAAAGCCGGTAGTTTTCCATATATGATCTTTACACCATTCTGAATCGGTACCAGGCTTGGT
>JAATVP010000166.1 GCA_014523625.1 Nitrososphaerales archaeon TH5896 | reverse complement strand
CTGCCGCCAATCGCGATCGTAATAATGGTGATGAATATAGCATAGTTACAGGACAAGATCTAAGAGTAGTGACAATATTTCCTACAAAGAATGAAGAATCCACGATTGAAAATGCTGTAAACGTTGCAACAACAAGTAAGTTCAATCCTGAAGTAATTGTCGTTGATGCATATTCTAGCGATAGTACAGCAGATCTAGCAACAAAAGCAGGGGCGATTGTAATCCGGCAGCCAGAGCAAATATTTCCGGGTAAAGGAAACGCTATGAAAGCAGGTTTAAGAGAGGCGGTGAGCAATCGAGCTGCTGACATTGTTTTGTTTCTTGATGCAGACATAAGCAATCTGTCATCTGAATGGATAGATAAGTTGGTCAACGCTCTGATACAAAATAACTGTGACATGTCAAGAGGATTCTATCAAAGACAGCCAAGAGATGCTGCAGTTACAAAGCTTATTGCAAGACCAATGCTGAACATCTTCTTCCCTGAGCTATCTCATTTTGAACAACCCTTGAGCGGTGAGGTATGCGCTAGAAGACAGATATGGGAAAGATTGTTAGAAGTACAAGGTTCTCCAGATGGGTGGGGCATAGACATATGGTTTCTGATAGAGACTGCCATGCGAGGTTATCATAGCAAGGAGGTTTTCCTGGGAAGCAAGAATCATACTTCTTACGAAGATTACAAGGAAGATGTATCTAAGCTAAGTAAAATGGCCGAACAGGTTGAGATCACAATAATTAGGGAAGCAATAAAGTATGGCAGGCTCCATTTACAGGGAAATGTCAAAGTATAATGTAATTATTTCATGAATGGATGGTTTGTAATTCTGCACTTGAATTTAATTAACCATTCGGGGGTATCTGATTCCAAGTCCTGCAAATAAGGTAATTAGATTAGCTTCCATTATGTACTTGATTAGTCGTTGTGCTGAAAAACATCGACCAGATCTCTAGCGGTCACCATTCCTTCTAAATTGTATTTATCATCTATTCGTATTGCTTCAGGTAAAGATGATGAATCTCTTGTCGCTGCAGCTTCAGTCGTTAATGGAAGTCTCTTGATTTTTCTCAAGAACATGACTTTGGCCGCTTCAATTGCCTTTGTTCCCATTTGCGCCGTTAATAATTCTGTTGAGCAGTAGTCCCCTACGGGTTCATCAATTGAAACATCATTTGATAATACCCTTGTCATTAGATCTCTTTCCGTGAATATACCGCATAACCTCCTCTTCTTGACAGGTTCTAAGGTATCATTTTTTCCATCCTCTACTACAATAACACTTCCAATATTTCGCATGTGCATAATCTTGACTGCATCATAAATAGAATCATCAGAACTTATGAAGGCAACGCTCTTACTCATAACTGACTTTAGAGATGGATTTCTGTCCTTTTGCTCAGCAAATGCCCTTACCATGTCTGATGCAGTAATAATCCCAATAAGCTCTTCGTTGCCCTGTTTATTTGTATCAGAACCCTCTGTGACTCCCCCTTGAATTCCTGACCCACTGCCACCACTGAACACCAATACTCTGCATTTCTTTACGATCATCTTTCTAGCTGCTTCAAGTAACATCGTGTTTAAATTCACTTTACAGAAAGGCTGTAGTACAACGTCCTTAAGCAATCTGCCAGATGGTATGGTTTTATAATTTGTTAAATAGCGCAATATCTCTCTTTCAGTTAGAATTCCTATAGGTTTTCTATTCTCTACTACTACTAGGTTACTTATGTTATTTGTAGTCATAACATCAACACCTCCTGGAAAGTTAACAACAGAGCGAGCTACTATCGGATTTTTGGTCATAAAATGTTCCACCTTCAGTTCTTTGATTCCAATATCCCTTGAATGATATTTATTGCTCCGAATTAAGCCATTACGCTTGTCGTTATCGCTAGAAGTGGACCTACTTGCTTTGTATTTCATACCAGAATTAGAGCCTACATATAGATAAATTAAGTATCTTTTATTTTATCTATTATATCTATTACTATTAGCTCAAGGTCTACTGCGGGGATACACTATATCCAATGTCTAGTTTCGCTCTGTTGGCCCAATTGATCAGTGAACTCCTCCTTCAGTTACTTCACTTGCTCTTCTGGAAGATACAATATTTCTTCCAAATTCTTGAGCCGTTCTTTGGTACCAATTTAATTCCTGTGGCGAAAGTGGACGTATTTTTTTCAGTGCCTGCTCAAAGTGGCTCATATTCACTAACAATTCGTTAGATGTCTTTCAGCTTCTTTAGAGTCCTGTTTGTACTTGGCTATATGTTCCTTCATGGCTGTCATAGCAGCGTACTGTCCCTTTCATCAATGCTGTTGTTGTCCCCATAAACATTGTTATTGTTACTGTTAGTATTCATTCCTTAAGGAACTAGTCATACGAATCTGGTTATAAAAAGTTAAGAGCTAAGGGCAATGCAAGAAATATTCTCAAGTGCCTCATTATCTTGAAGAGTATAGGTTCTGTCTTTTTTTTAGCAAGGCAAAGAACCAGTGCTAAAATTCATGAACAGACCATTTATTACAAATAAGACTTAAACTATTGATTAAGGTATTGTAATAAAACGATATGATTCAAGACAACTCTAGAATATTAGTTCCCTTCGATTCCACAGAGCTTTCTGTTAAAGCGTTAGATAGGGCATGTGAAGTTGCCATGAATACTAATTCTGAACTCATCCTATTATATGTTGTAGACACCACCTGTCTCTGTCCAATTGGCATACGAGAGCACATCAGGGATATGAATGAGTTTGAAGCTGCAAAGAATCGTTATGTGGATGAACTGAAGAATGCGGCAGAGCAAATGATCCAGGAAAAATGGAAGGAAATAAATCAAAAGGGTGTAAAGGTATCCTCTATTGTTAAGATGGGTGATCCTGCTGATGAGATACTTGACTTCGCGAGAAATGAAATGGTCAACGCTATAATAATGGGCAGCAGCGGTTCGCTAAAGAGGCTGCATGAGAGAAAGGGGATAGGAAGCATTTCTAGGTGGATTTCAGAAATAGCTAATTGTCCAGTAATATTGATGAGATAGATAGAATTAGTAAAATTGAGCTATTTTTGTTCTACTCAACTGTGATTGTTAAACCGAAGAAATTTAAGTAACTGATTTTAGTGTTTGTTACAGTTGAATTGGATTATTTTCGAATAAGGATAACGAGAAGATTCATGTGTAAAGGGAATGAGTTTTGGTGGGAACATAACACGATAAAGAGTGTATTTTCATATTATGAGACCTTGAATTGAAGCCGCTTGTTATTTAAATGGAAATTGGTTGAGCATACTAATAACAAAAATAAGAGTAACAATATTAATAACATTCTAAAAAGACATGCCAAGAATCCGATCCTCATTCCTAATAGACAAAATTGGTGGGAATCTGGAGCAGTTTTCAACTGTGCAACCCTCTACGATGGACATGAGGTGCATATGCTATATCGGGCAGTGGGAGAATATGAAAACTATATCTCAAGGTTAGGTTATGCTTCAAGTTTAGATGGGTATTCCTTTACTCGGCCCAATGAAATGGTATTTACCCCAACTGAAGATTATGAAAAATTTGGAATAGAAGATCCACGCTTGGTCTTGGTAGACTCTCAGATATTTGTAACCTACGTTGTACTTTCCGATCATGCACGAGAAGGACCTATAGTTTCTTCTGCGCTGGCAACAACTGAGGATTATCGCGAATTTAAACGGCTCGGAATAATAACAAGCAAAGGTGCAGACAACAAGGATGTCGTTATTTTTCCAGACAAAATGAGACCGGCTATAGCAAGGAATGGAATATTGGACAAAACAGATAGAGGCTCCTGTTATTTTTGCTTACAGAGACCGAGCTCTTGGGTTGGATCGTCGTACGGTGTTAGCAGACCCAGCATATGGTTGGGAGAGAGTTCATCAACATTAACAAATTTTGAGAGATATATGATTCTCCTTCAACCCAAAGAAGATTGGGAAGCATTGAAGATTGGTGCCGGAACTCCGCCCATTCGTACTCAGAGAGGATGGTTAATAATATATCACGGGGTAAGTGCGGATAAAGTATACAGAGCTGGGGCTGCTCTTCTAGACCTTAAAGATCCTACAAAGGTGCTGGGCAGAACCAAGAGCCCAATATTAGAACCAGAGGAAACTTATGAGAGATATGGCGATGTAGATAATGTCGTTTTCCCCTCGGGAGCGTGTGTAATAGATGGGTTATTATTCGTATATTATGGGGGAGCCGACAAAGTGTGTTGCCTTGCGACAGCGGAATTAGATACCTTTTTGGACCATGTTTTACAGAGTGATTGAGCATCAGTCCGCTACTTAGCGAGATTTTTTTCTTTTATTACCGACCAAGTTTTTCAACATCTGAAAACCTTGACATAGCCTTCAAAGAAGGATCAGCCTTATTTTGCTCATACATTCGTCTTGCCAAATCTGAAGATGTAATGATTCCCAGCAATGTGTTGTCACGAACAATGGGCAATCTTCGTATTGAGTATTTGGTCATAATTAGTGCAGCATCATAGATTGTGGCTTCCGGTCCGACTGTAATTAAAGGTTTAGACATTATATTATGTGCAGCTGTTGTTTTAGGATCTTTGGACTCCGCGACGACCCTTCTCACTATATCCCTCTCAGTAATTATCCCTACAGGCACATTACCTGTCTTACTTCCAGCGCTTGCAGTAGAATACTCTGTTACCACAACAGATCCTCTACCTTTCTCTTTCATCTTTTTGGCCAAATCAAATGCGCTATCTGACGCATTGGCAGTATCTAGAGGCAATGGAGTCATCACCATCTCTACGGAGAGATTCTTGTCTTTAACGTTAGACCCTGACATACAATTCAGATCAGACCGAGCCATATATTAACCAAAATGTAATAAAATCAAATCAAGATTTATTATGGGATGTGAGATCGACTGACTGAGGACTGTAAAAATAGAATTAATGGGTACCACAAGTATTAAGTTAATTGACGACCATCATATCCACAGGATCTCATTATAAGTTGTAGCCCGCGATTCTTAATACTTATATAAAATGCAATAGGTATACCCAAATAGGTGAAGTATCAGTTTGAGTTCACGAGATGAAGAGCCATTTGATTGGTTCAATAAGTTCATTGGAAAATGGGGCGAGAAGGCACATGGTTTTGGCTTTCCTGATATTTTTAGAGGTTTTGGAGAAATGAGAAGAGAAATGGAAAAAGAATTTCAAGATGTTCTCAAAGATATACAAGCCAAAGCACCGAAAGATCTAGTAAGAGAATACGAAACAAAGGAAGGAGAAAAGGTGAAGGAGTATGGACCATTTGTTTACGGTTATTCTATGACGGTGGGACCAGATGGAAGACCTAAAGTAAGGGAGTTTGGTAACGTTAGATCTCCATTCAGCGGTAAAGGCCTCTTTACAAGGCCCATTATCGCATCAGAAAGAGAGCCTCTGACGGAAGTGACAACTCTAGACAAAAATGTGAAAGTGGTTGTGGAAATGCCTGGCGTAAGCAAAGAGAATATCCAGATAAAATCCTATGACAAGTCGGTGGAAGTAAGCGCTACTGGCCCTAGAAAATATCATGAAGTTATTAATTTGCCTGAAGAAGCGGATGTTGATACAGCTAAATCGGTATTCAATAATGGAATACTTGAAATAACGTTCAACAAAAAGGAAAAATCAAAGCCTAAAGGAAAGGAAATTAGAGTAGAATAGCACAAAACACCCTAATGTTTAATCTTTCATACCCTTTTTGATTCCTTAACCTTTTTCTTATTCCAATATTGGAGATTTCATATACATACTCGCGTGCTTGCAGTCAATGATTTCCAGATCACAAATAAAGGTAACATCTTTGTGACATTGTAACTATTCAGGTATCCATGTATTCGCAACTATTCAGGTATCCATGTATTCACAATTACAGAAAGTAGTGGCGCAGCACAGTGTATATATGCAATATTATTACTATTTGCTTCTCGGTTTAATATATTTACAGTCATAGTAGTAATGCACTGCACTGCAAAGCAGACATACTCCAAATATAATATCTGCATTAAATTCAGACAACTGATGGATAGAAAAGATCGTGCGATCGTCAATCAAACATGCTCAGATATTATTACAATGGATCGGCATATCAAATTTGTATGTATCGTAGATCGGAATGGAAGATTACTAATAGGACAAAGCAGGTTTATCCAATCGAATAATATGACCGATAGAGAAAATGATACTGACGATGTTAAGAGTCCCACGTGTATAGGTGATTCAAGGGTTGGCAGAACACTTGGAGTTGATTTCAAGTGTGGTGATAAGTATTGTTTCTACTCAGATTTCCTTTTATGGATAATAGAAAAGTGTTGCGCCCTTTCAAACAAAGATACGAATAGCAATAATAATTCATTATTTGTCTCCAGAAGCATCACCGGGGACAATGCACTGACTTATTTTCAGGTGTCAGGAAGCAGTAAAGATAGTGTCATTTTGGCAATTACTCCTCTAGATAATGTACTTCAAGATTCTTATTCCAGTGTCAGCCCAAGTGCATTTCTTTGTGTCTATTTTGAGCCCGCTTACAAGGCCGGAAATTCAGTAAATAGTGCGAATAACGGGCTTGAATATTTGCTAAGCAAAATTATAGCCAAAACCAATCGTATTATGTAGAGAAAGTATACGCACGTATTAAGATATAACCTCAAATAGGTAAAATAATACTAATTTCATTATGTCAGTTTCGGTAGAAGACAGAAAAAGAATACTCAAAGATCTCAATAGGATAGTTGGAACGAATCTCAAAAGGGATAATATTGACATGTTAAATAAGTTATCAGAGGATTTCTATAAAGAGGTACGTTTAGCAAAGGAATGTGCTGCTCATAACGATGCCGCAGGAACAGAAGTACACAGACTAGTAGCAGAATATTTACATGACGTATCGTCAACATTTGAAGCGATAAAGGAATGATCCGCAAGTTACTTGGCTCTCTTAATAAATATATTTTTCATTCTAAATAACCGTTCTTAACATAACATGGTTAGGTTAATATAAGAAATCTTTGGCAAGATCAAACAGAAACAAGCAAATACTCAAAAAATTAGAAAGGTTGCGTACTTGAATTATCGATGCCGCGCGCACAGATGCCTACCCGACGGGATCACAGTCAAAACCAATTAGGCTCCGTCATGCGAATGGATAGCGTATTGGAGTGATCAGGCATTTATACTTAAATTTAGATGTAAAAAGAGCTTCATCAAAACTTACGATTATTTCAACAACATAATTGCCAATTGAAAAGCTGCCTTCGACTCCAAGTTAATTGAAGTATCTACGTTTACAATGCATTACAAAGCATTCCTATTTGACAAATATGTGAATTGCTCTTATAGAATGCACCTGTATGTGTATGAGAAAATATATCGCTTCTAATGGTCTCCTATGCCTGGAGGCGTTCAGAAAAATTGGATAATAGGACCAGAGGCAGCATCGAAGGTCTAATACCGTTCTAGAAGTATTTTG
This sequence comes from Nitrososphaerales archaeon TH5896, assembly GCA_014523625.1. GTDB lineage: Archaea > Thermoproteota > Nitrososphaeria > Nitrososphaerales > Nitrososphaeraceae > TH5896. Next base: position 9,259 of record JAATVP010000166.1, on the reverse strand, counting down.
AAGTTCAGATAATATGTCAAGGCCATAACCCTGGCAATGGCTTGGCAACTGAATCCAAAGGGTTTACCTTGGAAATGCATGGTATTAACAAAAGGAAAACGATGAAATGTTTATGATAACCCAATAGGAATAACTAGAACCATTTTTAGAAAATATCAGAAACTTACAAGTACCTAAATAAACAATAGTTGAAATAGCCTATCGAGAAAAACAAATTCTTTAAGAAGGAAGGAAATAGAATTGGAACAAGACTAGAAAGCATTACACTGCAACCCTCACACCGTCACCGAAAATCTCTAATTAAAATAATTTATTTTAATCACTTTTCACAGAAAAGCCAGACTGGAATTAATTGATAAGCTAAATTAAATAGTCAATATATCATCTATGTGAGTTATGCCTAAGGATATCGGAAAAGAGACGCTGAAGGAGGAACCATACGACATAGTGTCTGATGATAATATGACTCGCATAAGATCCATTTCTTCAAGAATGCAAGGATACAAGAAAATGGACCTCAAAAATCCGATAGTAATATGCTCTTTTCCAGGAGCGGGTATGGTTGGATCTATATCCACAGGCTACATCATTGAACAATTGCAAATGCATCAGATTGCATTTGTGGATTCAAGATTCACTCTTCCTGGTGTTATCTATATTGGAGAGAAACTCCGTCATCCATTTAGACTCTATTCAAACGCGGATGCAAGCTTGTGTGTGATCAATTGCGAAATACCGATTACTAGTACTAGAGGTGTCTATTCAGTACTGGACGCGATTACAAAATGGTCATTAAAATATAATTCAAGGGAACTAATCGTGTTAGATGCATTTCCTCTAGATAATTTTCCTGGTCCTGATAGGAAAGTACTTGTATTATCCAGCGATTCTAAAGCAGCATACGGTGATGGATTCCACTTGCTATCCGACCTCAATGACAAGAACTTTACTGCATTTGTGGGAGGCATATCTGGAGGACTTCTGTCGCTCTGTATTTCTAGCGGTATCAGATGCAGAGGATTTTTTGTGCCATCTTATAGCAGAATCCCTGATCCGGAGGGTGCTGCTTTGTTGATTGAATCCGTTAATTCAATCCACAGAACTTCAGTAGACATTAATACTCAGCAGTTAAGAAAGGAAGGCGAAAGAATAAGAAGGCGAATGGAAGAGCTTACCAAGATAATGTTATCCCCAGGCGTAATTAGAGAAAAAAGCGAACATGTAGGAGATAGAATATACACGTAGGAATGCTCTTTCTTCTGAGACCCCATGATATCTTTCTTTATCTATATCCTATTTCACAGTTTAATATGCTTCATTATTATGGCTTTTGGTTGTAGTAATTGTAGTAAGTGTTATCAATCACTTCTCCACCATTATTAGTATGGCAATTAATCGGAAAATGATTGATGCTGATCGTCTTACCAAACTGCTGAGAGATCTGATTGTAATAAAGATTGTAACTGTCCTTGATGTAGTGAGTCTATCAATACTAGAACTATTAGAGTACGGTATAACACGAAAAGACATAAGTCGGTCTCTTGCCGAAGAAATCATTACATTCGACAAATCTACAATCATGCATGATGACGTATCAAGCAACTTCCCACTGACTGAGAAGGACGTAATTGCTAGTGGAGATTATTACTTTTATAATTTTTTGAATAGCAAAGTGAAGTTGACTGAACTAGGTCTATTTATATTGGATACTATAAGAGGAGAGGTTGATAGGACCAGAGTACCGCCTAGTGATGCAATTGGTTTAAAATCTCATTAGTCAACATTCAACACCATTTTTTGTTACCGATATACGCCTTTCCAAAGTTTATGAAATGGTTGAATTAGCGAAACTGAAGTATCTGAAGTATCTTAACATATTGTAGGACTTTTCATATTTTGTATGGTAAGCTTCCTTTTCATCTACTTGATAGTAATTCATTTACCCATTATCTAATTGTAAGCTTAATAATCTAATGAAGGCCCACAAAAAATGGAAAAAAACGAATAAATAAATAGATTTAAGTGTAGTATCCACTAAAGTGTATTAGTCAAAAGTGTAGTATCCACTAATAGATCTGTAAGATATTACAAGTACAAAGAGGTCATTTCAGAGAAATGTGGAAGAGAGGCAATTGAGACAAATTAAACGAATACTGGTTCCAATAGATGGTTCGAAGTGCTCTTTGAAAGCCGCAAAATATGCGATTGGGATTGCGAAAACGCAAAGATCTAAAGTTTACTGTATGCATGCAATATCGCGGGTTCCATATGGACACTTTCTAGATGGCTATGCTGCTCAGATGTACCTTGAAGAGATAAAGAAGCGGGCTGAGTCTTGGTTTAGCGACATTTTTGAAATAGCAAGACAGAAAGCTGTGAGCGATAATAATGGTTCTAGTATAGACATATCAGCTGAAGTTTTTGTAAACGTTAATTCAATAGTAGATAGCATCGTCAATTATTCAGCGGATAAAGATATAGATCTGATTGTGACAGGGACGAGAGGGAGATCTGGAATCAAAAGGTTATTGTTGGGGAGTATTGCTAAAGGCGTAGTTCAGTGTGCAGATTGTCATGTATTACTTGTAAGGCAGTAAAAAAGAATCTCGAAAACATAAATAATGAGGTTTGCTTTACTACTCTGTTTTGTGTAAAGTCATGTTACAGTCTCCGTCAATCGTACGTGCTGCTGGTTGCACTCTTGCATGCTACTTACAAAATATTGAAGTTTCAAATTATTAGTTAAGGTTTGGGGGGACGGATTGTCTTGCCTTAATTCAAACCTAATTGCGATAATCCGATAAGAGAGCAAGATATAGAAAAATGATTCACGCTATCAATTCTTGTAACCCTTATAACATTAGAATGCTAATATCAAAGTTATATAGCGTCCTATTGCAGATCAGGTTACGGAAACGAGTAAAGTAATGGTCTTGTATCATGAGTAAAACAGATTCTAATTCGGATCAAGTAGAAAAGGGACACTCAGTTCATGAGAGTTCGATATCAGATATACTCAATGCTTTTACGCATACAGTATCGAGTTCAATTCAATTTAACCTAAAAATGTCTAATGCTTTATTTGAAACATACTTAATTTATCTTAACGCAGCTTCAGAATATGGCAAGTCATGGTCGAATATTTTCGAGCTGGAGAAAATTCTACGAAGCAGAATCCGCATGACGATTGACAAAAGGTTCAGAGAGAAAGTTTTCATTGGTGCTCTATCCGACGCTATCACCGATTATTCACAATTTTCAAAGGGCATCGGTTTAGGAAAGCTGTATCAGCTTTTATCCAATAGGTCATCAGTCTGGAACAATGTTTTTATGGAACCGATCAGGGACACATTATTTCGTACTCCTTCTGAGAAGATTTGTGAAATAGAGAATTACTCGCTTTTTCACTACGTCGATGCTAAGTCAATACGATTCACGTCCGCTTCTGCTAAGGAGGGAGACAGATCAGTCGCAAATCAGAAGAATACTCCAATACTTGTGGTCTATGCTTTTATAAATCGACATTATATTCTAGATCTCTTACCTGAAGTGAGTGTAATAGGAAGTCTACTAAAACACGGACCTGATATTTTTGCAACTGATTGGGGAACACCTTCAACGTATGATAAAAGTCTGTCAATAGGTCATTTTGTTAACAAATATATGGATAAATCTATCGATTATATAAGACAGATTACAAAATCTGACAAAGTATCGTTATTCGGCTATTGCTGGGGTGGAGATCTGGCAATTCTATATGCTGCTCTTCATCCTGAAAAGGTAAGGAATCTTGTCACTATAGCTACTCCAGGGGATTTTGAGCTCGATGATTCATTGCTTGCAGTTTGGGCTAGAGCTATGAAAGAGAATTATCTTTTAGATACGTTTGGAAATTTACCTGGAATAATGCTAAATGCAGCATTTATCCTTAGAAATCCAATCGAATATAGTCATAAGTATTTTCATTTTTTTGAACAGCCTCGTAGCTTAGAATCGATAGCGGAATTCTTTGCGATTGAAACATGGTTATATGATAGCCCTCCAATAATAGGTGAAATATACAGAGAATTTATAGAACGATGCTATAAACAAAATTTACTTATCAAGAACAGAATGAGAATAGAGGACAGTAATGATAACTTTAGCATTTCGGTTAATTTGAAGAATATCAATATGCCATTTCTTAACGTAGTTGCCAAGAGGGATGATTTAGTAGCTCCCGACTCTAGTAAGGCTCTTAACGATGCATTGACAGAAAGCTACGACAAGAAACTCATTGAACATGATTCAGGACATGTTGGTCTTTTGATAGGTAAGAAAGCCCACAAAGAACTCTGGCCAGAAGTAGGAGACTGGTTGAAAAAGAGATCGTAAAGTCATTCCAAGGCTATTCACTTGCTAGATTAAAACGCATGAAAAACCAATAATTCGGGAATTGTTAACTAGCCATATGTTTTTGTTGATACAAATTAATTCATCATTGTACTAAAGGATTTTTTGCTTAAACTGGGACTGAAATTATTGCGAACAATGATCTTAAGTACGAATTTTTCACCTGACATCTTCCTAGATCCTAGAGGGAAAAGTAGAATCTTACCTCGATGATACATCAAATAAGAATGGCGACATTATGTACGGTGTAATCGGATATTATAAAAGTGTTGAATTCCCTGACCTTTTCAATTCTATTATCTTTTGCAGTATTTATGATCTTGAGTTGTCAATTATATTGTTGAGTCAAGAAAATACGCTGATATTTATCTGTCCCTGTCGGTGATTCCATTTAGTCATTGTACCATCTATTATATGACGGTAAAAGCAGACCAGAGCTATGAAAAAATGGATCGGCAGATAACAACGTTAGGTTTGAAGTAAATAGAATAATAAAAGAACTTGTAGCAATAGATAATAATATATGAAAGCAACTACTACTTCGGCGACGCAATATAAGGTCTGTAAGAGTCTCCTCAACAAGCTAGCATATCCACACAGAGTATCAACAATTCAGACTGAGGATACACATATTTCCTGGATTTTTTTGGCTGGTCCCTATGCATATAAGATTAAAAAACAAGTCAAATTCGGCAAAGTTCTTGATTTTTCAACACTGAGCTTAAGAAGACAGTATTGCTACAAAGAAGTCGAGCTTAACGGAAAATTGTGCAAAGATATGTACCTTGGCGTAGTCAGAATCATAACAATTCCTGATAAGAATCATGATAGAGTTATGATTGCAGATTCGCATACCAGGACAGGGAAAGTAATAGAATATGCAGTTAAAATGAAACACATTGCCTCAGAGTACAGAATGGATAAACTCTTAACTGCACATAGAATTAAATTAGAAAATATTGGTAAGATTGCTTCAATCCTGAATAATTTTCATTCAAGAGCATTAACTAGTAAGGAGATCCAAAAGTATGGGCAACCAAGATACCTGAAATACAAAATAAAGGAAAACTTTCAAACGTTAGCAAAACTGAGACGTCCGACACCGCAGGCTGAAGATAAGCTAATTAAATTCATGATTAATAATGAAAATGTTTTCCGTACTAGAATCAGAGATAATAAAATCAGAGATATTCATGGAGATCTGTATCTCAAAAATATCTTCATTGTCAAAGGTAGAAAGTATTACTTATATGACAGAGTTGAATTCAATGATTCTCTCAGATATGCTGACGTTGCAGAAGATGTTGCTCACCTTTCGATGGATTTAGAATACCATAGACACAAGGACTTTAAGTTATATTTTGTACGAACTTATGTATCAAGAAGCAGAGATCACGATTTAATAAAGATTCTTAATTTCCTTATTTGCTATAAGGCTTTCATGAGAGCCAAAGTTTCATTATTCCAAGCAACTTTTGAGAGTACAAGGGCTAGACAGCACAGGTTAAAAAAAGAAGCCGATTTACTCTTAGCCTTCGGTCAAAGGTACCTTACAGATCTAGAATGAAAGGGCTAGATTCCCTAGTAAGTGAAGTTTAACTATGTAATTATCTTGTTTATTCATGCACAGGGGTTAGATTCCTGTATGTAAAGGGGCCCATTACCATTAGCAAGGATATGCTACCTAAAGAATGTTTCAGTTTATTAAACTATATCTGTCAGGGAGGATTTTTAGCAGGCAAATCAAAATCAATACTTTAATGATTTGGCTTGTATTAGATTCTGTTTGGATCATTCGTAAATCGTTTTGCGGCTATTCTATATCCTATCCGATTATTAGTAATAATCGTAGTTCCTGTATTTGCCAGGGGCATTCTAAAATAAATTCAATGTACTTTCGTGATCTATTATGTGGGTAAATTTTGTCAAATTTCATCTGTTGATACACCTAGTTGTGTAAGCGCATCTCCTAGCGCCATTATCATCTGTCTGGTACGTTTATCTGCAGTTATAGATCCGTTCTCTAAAATATTTTCATTCTCGCCATTTAGCTCAACTTAGATCTCAATCCGATTCTTACTTACTTACGATACATACTTACTTACGATAAGGGCCGGAATGCTTACGTTGAGTATGCGAAAGCCGAAGATACTTAGATTAGAATGCCGGTACTAAAGCAAGAACTGCCAAGACCCCGGGAATACATTGTGGATCAGGGCTATTAGTGATGATGATCTCTGCCGTTCACGTCCTTAGAGCAGTAATGAGTTCGCTGCTGCTGCGCTTAGGAGGATCAAAATATTTCTAGAAAGAAGTAAGTAATATAATGAAGCCTTTCGTTATCTACATGGTCTTTTCATAAACATGGCTGGTCGCCTGGTTATTGAGAGTGGATGTGCATCTCTAGGCGGCCTCCAACTTGAATGGATGCGCTAGGCCTGTCAATTCAAACTGGTTCTTGACTCAAGATTTGAAAGTTTAAATCTGCAAGAATAACTTAACATGACATTGTTAATGATTCTTAACGCAAGTCCAGGATCCGGCTTGCCCCTGGATGTCATGCAACTAGATTAGGATATGATCCCGATGCTCAAGCATTATGAAAAATGAGTTAGTTATTGTCAATTATTGTTATATGAATGGAGAGTTGGAATGCTTTGCATTGCAGAGCACTGGCACGACAAATAAGACAATTCTTCCTTTCGACAATTTTATTTGATTGACAACGAGTCATAGAGGAGATACCTGCAAATGAAACCAACTAAAATACTGCCAAATCTTCCCTCTTGATTAATGATACTCAAATTAATATGCTAATTGATATTTTGGAACTTTATATACATGTAGCATGAATAAATCTTACTGGCTTATGGAAACACTGAATGGCGAAACAATAACTGGAATCGCACTAATCTTTCTTGCCATCCTATTCCTTTATGCAAGCTCAGTAAACCAAGTCTGGGCTCTAATTCGGCCTGCAGACTTCTTGATTCTGGCAATAGGAGGTGGATTCCTTGCCCTAGGAATCATAACTATGAAGAGACAAAGACAGACAGTTAGCCACGCATGACAGCCTAAATAACTAAAGATTATCAGTGCATACAGTATATGATGACTGGTAGTACACTTGAAGGGCTTGGTCATAGTTTCCTTACCGAACAAATGAACGTACTAATTCATCGTTTAGAAAGACGGATTCTCTTACAGTGGGTAAAGGTATCTAGGATTGGATCTCTGAACCCTTCTCATGTCCGATCTTGTATATGACAATATGTGGCCCTTTTCCAAAACTCACTTTCCTTTCGCTTCTCTTAAATCGGTTCTAGAAATTCTGCAAATGAACTTCTAAGGGGGCTGCGAACGATAGAGGTAGGGCCTGATTGTTGTTTTTCGCGTATGTCACATTCAGAAAATAAACGATCAAGATTCACGTATTACTGTCTAAGGGTTAACTAACTGTGACGCAGCCAAAAGTCCGGCTTTAATGATAATTTCAGCTGGAATTGTTTCAAATATCTGTCCTTCAGCTTGCACGGTTCTACAATTATGTGGGCCACAAACATCACAGCAAGGGCTCTGTCCCACTCGCCCCTCGATCCATTCTTCGAGCAAACGGTTGTTTATCCAAATCCGATTAGATTGCAATGGATCTTTCCTGAATTCTGCAATTGGAATTTCCTCCTTCTGTAGAATTACTCCAATTCCAAGAGGAGCAAGAGACTGCTTTAGAGTTGATAGAGCCTTTCTAAGCTCTTCCTCAGTTGATCCACATCTTGGGCAAGTTTCACCTTCAGATATCAACCGTGTCCACTTGATTTTCAGTATGATAGCTGATCCTTTTTGAGTTCCTTTAGAAGAAAAGCATTCACAACTTTTCTCAGTTTTCGGCATTTTTGTATGACATCTATGTTGGTAACATTTATTTGCTTCACTCGTCTTGGATATCCTGCTCTTGATCATGTTATCTGATCCCATCTCGCTCACACATGTTGTTAGACATGCTGTAGATATGGCTAACGATTACAGTGTAATGCTATGCGCTAGTCACGCTGTTAATATTTGATTCTTTATCGTACTCTCAAACCATGGATAATAGATACAAAGGAATGTGCACATGCTCAGATTCAGAGGAGTAGCTGCCAAATTAATACTATCTTTAATGCATCTTGGCGAAAATAGGCCAGTTCCTTTTTTCGCTGACGCTCTTGGAAACATGGAAATTATTATTAGTGTTTCTACTATCGCCTAGCCGTATTTCCAAAGACAAGATCGGATATTGAAAGATGGGGACATAATAGAAAAGGTTCGGTTAGAATATTTTTCAACTGCTTAATAGTCTTCTGTTTTCTTTAAAATTGAAACCATATGCAATATAAATAGCGACGGGGCGAGAAGAAATTGCGATATGGTATACTCAAAGCATCATCGAAAACTATGAGGATCTGAAAGATGCGCCACCGACCACCGTTACTTTCAACTCCTTCTAACTGTACCACAGATTCCGGTTGCAGTTGTCCATTCGAAACTAAATCTTCCACACCCAAAAAAAGATTATTACACAATTATTATTAATTCTTGAATAACATCAACATATGCTAACTCAGCTTCCCTCTCGGCTTGTAACGAGTAGATGGATAAAAGGTAATAACTACGATTAGTTAAATACGGAGTAGGTGAGATAACGATAAGATGTCTTACCCACAACAACAGCCCCAAGTTCCAATCCTGCTCTTGAAAGAGGGAACTACCGAAACAAAGAAAAAGGATGCTCAGAAGAACAATATTAGAGCTGCAAAAATAATTGCAGATATTTTGAAATCTAGTCTAGGACCCAGAGGAATGGATAAGATGCTTGTAGATTCACTCG
>JAATVP010000165.1 GCA_014523625.1 Nitrososphaerales archaeon TH5896 | reverse complement strand
GTCAAACTGGATGATGATGTTACTAATGAGAAGTACGGATATTATCCGTCTAGTAGACCTATTAGCTCTTTACTAGATTATGGCTTGATTTTGCTAGATAAACCTCCTGGCCCTACCAGCCATGAGGTAGTCGCATGGGTAAAAAGAATCATCGGAATCAGTAAGGCAGGGCATAGTGGGACTTTGGATCCTGGCGCTACTGGACTTCTCCCTATTGGACTCGGAGAGGGCACGAAGGCTCTTTCCATATTGCTTTTCGGACCCAAAGAGTATTATGCATTGGCAAGGCTCCATGATCATATTGGCGATGATAAATTAGATACTGTGATAAGCCAATTTGTTGGAGATATATATCAAAGGCCACCACAAAGATCTTCCGTAAAAAGAGCAACCCGAATTCGAACAGTATATGAAATTGAAAAGTTGGAAAGATTCGAACGCCTTATCTTGATGCGTATTTTATCTCAGTCAGGTACCTATATAAGAAAAATTGTATATGATATAGGTGAAATCCTTGGGACTGGAGCTACAATGGTGGAGCTCCGCCGGACGCAAGTAAGCAATCTGTCAGAGCGGAAAGACAGCTTTGTTAGGATGCACGACTTAGCTGATGCCCTAGAATTGTATAGAGGTGAAGGGGACGATACAAAACTAAGGAAACTGATCAAACCAATTGAATATTGTATGGATGGAGTTGAAACCGTGGTTGTCAGAGATACAGCGATTGATGCCCTATGTCACGGTGCCCAGCTTGCAATCCCCGGTATTTTGTATGTGTCCAAGGCACTTAAAGTGGGGAGCTTCGTTGGTATTTATTCCATGAAGGGAGAGATCGTAGGATTTGGTGAAGTCGCTATGACGAGGGAGGAAATCGAATCCAACGTAAAAGGCATTGCTGTAAATATCAGAAGGATAATTATGAAACCCGGATCATACCCTAAATCATGGCACACAACAAACTTGGCGGCAAAAGAAAGACAACTAGACTAGAAATAAACTTCGATAGAATATTGGAACACACATTTTACTTTAAATCAATCAACTGGACAGAGAAAATATTTGCTATCTTTTGCGCTTTCTCGACCATTGAATTAATCGCTTGGATAAACACATAAGTTGGAGCAAGCTTGTAATTCGTAGTCGAACGGTAACAATGGTTACCACATCAGGCCGGGGTCGCCTAGCCTGGTAGGGCGCAAGCCTGGAATTGCAAAATATCCAGCCAGCTTGTGATCTCTTGGGGTCACGAGGGTTCGAATCCCTCTCCCGGCGCTCTTGATTACAATAATAATAAGGCGTGATAATATCATGAATCTCCTGCTTCATAGTTCCTTGTCTAATTCTTCAAACGCCCTGGCTTTGGAAATTTCGTGCAAACGCATCGCGACCAATCTACTATATTCCTTTTTATCAATTGCGCCCCTCCGCTGCAATTCGTCGATGAGAACATCTAACATTACACTGACCTCCTCGATTTCTGTAAGTTCTTTTCCCGTGACGGGTGCAGACGGGCGATCACGTTTAGTGGCTCTTCCAGACATGGTCAATATTAGCCTTTGAGAATTCAATATATACCTTCTATCCTTACATGTTCCATATTTGAAAGGGTTGATTTGTTTATCATTTCTTCTTTTGCTTTCGGGTGAGATTATCGTATTCTATTTCTATAGATCTCAGTATTGAAGTACCTGTGAGCGATCCACTACTCTTAAGCATTGCAAGAATGGATACACCACCGGCTCCTGCACCATCTTTTACGAATCCGTTCGCAAATGCCCTAAGGCCCAGTCTCTCGGATTCTTCAAAGTGAAGATCTACAGCATAAATTGGGATATCAGAGCAGATTTCATTGGCAATCCCTTGAATGTCTGAATAAGGATCATCTGCAACATAGCAAGTAGTTCCTATGCAAATATTTTCTAACGCTCTGTTCATAGCGCTTATTACCGCAACAATGGCTGTCATCTGAGTGCCTCCAGCTAGCATAACATTGCTTCCCGATCCACTGATACCACATGCAAGTCCTGCCACTACTGGGATCATAGGATCCCCAACTGCAGCTATTGCTTTTATAGGATCATTTTTGAAACCCCCAAACGGAATGCCAGCTTTGGCCATCCCTTCCTCTACCACTCTGTTCTTTAATGTGTGAGGATTTTTCGTGAGGCTGCTGCTCACCTTAGACCAGGCATCGATTCCAAGTGCAACTAGCACGCCTAGAGCGGTAGTCGTTCCTCCTGGAATACTTTCACCGATAACAACCATTTTACTAAGTTTGGCCAGTTCGCGGCCAAGCGATTCACCATGACTTAGGGCCATCCTGACATGGGTTTCATCTACGGCATTTCCAGTTCGTATGTCGTTTCCCGAGTTCATATCAAATGAGATATAGGGGACTTGGGGTTTAACTACCGACCCAGCGTTGATAATGAGAAATGGCATCTTTGATAGATCTAATGCGGTCTTTGTGATAATCGCCGGAGTAGGCATTCCTTCTGGAGTAACAGGAACTGAATCCAAACATTTACAGTGACCGTAATTCAAGAATTCTGCGTCAGCGGGAGATGTATATTTTATTAGATCTTTATTTTGCCCCGCTGCCGTAATTCCAGGTATGAGACTCGTGTAAGTGTATGATATTGCTAGTGCAAATAAAGGATTGATAGTTGATACAGGAATATTACAAGTCTGATCTTGGTTGACGGATCTGAGATCTGGATAATCTACCCCATCATATTTCAAATTGGATTCAACCGACGCCCATGAAAGCTAGAAATTCACTTTCTGATTTTGCTTGCAACGCATAATTTGATTGCCTTTCTTTTCCAATTGTTGAAAATGGAGAAGAACCATAATCGTGACCAGGATACACGGTAAGTTGATCCTCTAAAGCCGAAACCTTTCTATACAAACTGAGATACATGTCTTTTGGGTTCCCTCCTGGAAGATCTATTCTCCCTACGGCACCAACAAAGAGAGTGTCTCCTGTGAACACTGTCTCCTTATCGACAATGAGACAAATACTATCTTCAGAATGACCAGGAGTATGTAGAACGCGAAGTCTAACAGATCCGATCGATATTATATCGTTTTCTTCTACGGAGATATCCTTGCGAAGCTGAGAATTGGAGTGCTGAATGATAGTTGCTCCAGTTACTTTTGCGACTTCATCATTTCCTAATACATGATCAAAATGGGAATGAGTATTTATGATATGCTTTGCCTTCAGCTTTTTTTCGTTGAGTAACTGGAATATCTCTTGGAGATCCCACGAAGGATCTACAATAGCAGCAAAGTGACTCTGAACATCGGAGATAACATAAGTGAAATTGGCCATATTCCCGACTTTGAGTTGATGTATTCCTTCAGTCATGATTCATTCACTATTATTCCCCTTTCTGCCTCTCTCGGAATCCCGATATGTTCAAGATGGATATCTCCCGAATATTTTTCATTATTCAACAATCCTTTCTTAATCCTGTGAAAGGTGACAGTTGCATTTGCCTTTACACACTTATCATGGACAAGGCCGGAATTAGGATCAAGACCTGAGGGGATATCTACAGAGAATATGTACGCACCGGATCTATTGATATATTCTATAGCAGATGAATGAGGCTCTCTGATGGTGCCACTTACTCCGGTTCCTAAGATTCCATCTATCAATATGTCAGAATCAAGAATCTTACTTTTGATTTGGTCTATTTTATTACTCCATAACAACTCTACAGAATTTAGTCTCTTAAGAATAGTCCAATTTTCTCTTGCTTCCTCGGTTCGAAGATCACGCGGATCAATTAATAGCAATACTGTATATTTCGCTTCAGGGTTATAGGAGAGATGCCTCATGCAAACCATGGCATCACCGCCATTGTTACCTCCACCACATACGGCAACAATTCTCTTGTCGATTATTTTCGTGTTCATCTCGTCCAATTTGGACTTAATAAAGTCAGCTAGTCCATGCCCCGCATTTTCCATCATATACATTCTACGGACACCAAAATTCGTTTCGGCATTCTCCTCAATCTTGTACATATCGTCAGAAGTGATGGCTTTAAACTCCAACTCTGTAATGGTCGTCGAATTAGTGCGGGATTACTTATAAGTGTTAAAAGAAGATTGTGGGCTTGGCCTCTGACTAGACACCGCTGATTGTATTTAACTACGGGATTCATTTACGTCTGAAAATCCCTCGAACTTGCAAGATTCTTCAAGCAAAGTGAAACTGGGATTTAAAATATTATATCGAACCCTGTTCCGTTCGTTTGGTTTTCGTGCAGTAACTAATAGTTTCATCTAGAAATATGATAATCAAGTACTTGTGAAGTATGAGGAAAAACTGTGCCAAGCCAAGCCCTTTCAAGATTGGGAGTGATATCTAGAAGAATAAGACTATAGGGAAATACTACTGCGCCCAAACTTGGCCTACAAGTTCTGACCTTCTAACTTTCAAACACAAACATACTGATATAAACTTGAGAATTTACCAATGGATGACGATGATAAAGTATATTACAGACACTCTGGTTTCTACCGATTTGATACAGACTAGATTATGCTTGGATATAATTTACATAAGGGGGGGGTTATTGATTCGGATTGAGCAGCTTTCGCAGAAGTAGAGGATATAGTTACGAGCATTCCTTGGTGCAACGTCTCAATATTGGAGACTGGTGCGCGAGAAGGCTTGGAGGATCTAGTGCTGGTCTTCCTGACATAGTTGCAGTCAATAATAAGAAGTCGGTTTTGTTGTCCATAGAAGCGAAGTCAGGAACTGGTGATGCTCTCTATGTACCTCAGGATCAGATTCGAAGATGCATCTTGATCCAAAACATGTTCGGCTATTACAAACGTAGATACACGATATTCGCATTCAAGTTTATGAAGAAAAAGCGTTATGTGAGGCGGGGGCAAACCGTATATGAACCCAGGAAACTTGTGGAATACTACAAGTCGATTGAAAAAGTAGGAAATATCGAAGACATCTCCATGATCAAGTGCACCTACGATGGAAAAACTTACGAGCTTAAAAATGAAAGATTTATTGAATCAAATCTTCCTGAATTCCCCATGCCCTTCGTTGCCGTTTCCCGTAGTCAAAGTCGGTCTTCAATCACGGTACCGATTGTGAAAAAGGCTTCGATGGGTGTTTGAAAGTTGGAGGAGGTTTGTCCAATTTGTTTCAGGTTCCTTTCAACAATTTATGATAAAAAGAGAATCAAAAAAGTTAGAGAGTTTTCGCCCGAAGCACCCGACAAAATTTGTAATTCAACCTACCATAAGAAACTCACGGATGGGTTTAAATCGAAGTAACCTTTCATTGTGGGGCGCATAGTCTGCAATTAACGTAGGTCTCACCATCGAGATGGTTGAAGTGAGTTCCACAAGCTAAACATGTGTGATGGATATCATCATAGCCATCAGAAGCTCTAAACGTAAAACTCATCAATTTTGTTTCTTTACAGTTAATACACCTACAGCCGCATCTAATGCCATTCAATTTCATATTGAATAACTTCCTATTCAATATTTATGTCTCAATCAATTCACAATTTGATGTTGGCTGTAGGTATAGGAACGGTGAGGAATCGCCTTCAATTTTACTATGTCAGAAAGGAACTGATTGAATTGATGTCACTAGATTCAGGGCGAACAACCGGATAATTAGATGTGCTATTTTTTTGACAACTGCTTCCACAACATATTGCCGCAATCACCTTGTCTTGTCTTTACCTTTTTTAAATAGAAAGAACAGGATCACAAGTATTATAGCTATAATTATATAGTTAACTGGCGGGCTAATTGCTTTGGTTACCAAGCCTAGTTTTGGAATGTCCACAACCACCTTCCCCACGTAATTTGATTCGTAAATGGGAAAATCTATACCAGGGATAGACCCCGAATTAGCGTCGCCTTTGGTAACGATTACGAGGTTGTCTTCAGGATCAGTCAAGATCTCATTAACCCTATGTACTATAGCATCCGCTTCTTCATCATCAGGTACTGGTTCCTTAAAGACTATGATATCACTTTCATTTAATTCGTCAAAAGGGATATTGTGGCTCACCACGACGAAATCCCCTACATTTAGTCTCGGCACCATGCTCTCGCTGGCTACGACATAAAAAGGGTTTATCACTCCAAAGGAGAGTCTAATTGCAACCCAAACTAGAGCCACTATAACCACGGCGATTATGATATATTTTAATTCCTTTGGAAAATTTAGCTTTCCCATAACCTCTTCTTCATATCAGAATATGTTTGAAATATAAGTGTAAGAGTGTTTAGTTGAGATGTTAGTAAGCTTTTTAGCGTTAGCTATATTCGTACAGGAATCACTTAAGTGAATTCAGAAAAGAAACCTAAATGTCAAGTATCGTATGCATCCTGATTAGAGGTCGATTCTTGCCGCAGAACTGTCAGCTCCTTTCATTCTCACTTCCCTTCCACAAACAATATATGGTTTTTGCGTGGAGGTAAGATAAATTGAAAACGAGAAAAGATGCCAGCCGTTCTCATCAAAGACACGTACCTAAACCCCGACCAAATCCTCGGTGGGGAAAAGAAGAGGAAACTAGTATTTTTGCTGAGAAAGTAAAGTTATTCAGGACTGGCAAACTGTCCGAAGATGAATTCCGCAGATTTCGATTACAACACGGCGCGTATGGCTCACGTCTCCAAATGGATTACAGCATGGTAAGGATTAAGGTTCCCGGCGGTGAAATACTTCCAATCCAATTAGAAAAACTAGCCTCTTTGTCAGAAGCATTTTCGATCGGATCAGCACATGTATCTACCAGGCAAAATATTCAGCTACATTGGGTTCAGCTGGAGGATGTCAGTGAAGTGATGAGAGGATTGGTTGAAGTTGGCCTGACGAGTCGAGAGGCCTGTGGTAACACCGTTAGGAATGTAATGTGTAGCCACCTTGCGGGAGTCTGTCCCGATGAGGAATTTGATTCTACGCCTTATTCTAAGGCTATAGCTCGGTTCTTCCTACGTAATCCTATGTGCCAAAACCTACCTAGGAAGTTTAAGATCAACTTCGCGTGCTGTGAGAAGCATGGACTAGTTAGAATTGCAGATATCGGTCTTGTCCCGATGACAAAAGATGGCTCACGAGGTTTTAGGATCTATCTTGGCGGTGGCTTAGGCGCTGCTTCCTTTATAGGTCATTTGCTAGAAGAGTTCACGTCTGAAGGCAAACTCTTGGCTACGTGTATGGCAGTCATTAGACTCTTTGACAGGAATGGAAACAGAGAAAATATGGCTAGGAATAGAATGCGATATCTGGTGAATGAAATGGGTTGGGAAAAATTCCAAAAGATGGCGCTCAAAGAAAGGTCTATAGTCATGATGACAACTGCTCACAGCACGGAAAGTATGTTCAATTTAACTGCTGAAGAAGACGATCAATACCTTCCCAAGGAAAATCGTAACGGAAATAAACTTCGTATGTACCGTGAACTAGATTCGTCTAACACTAGCGCATATGAGAGATGGGTACACTCCAATGTGATCGCTCAGAAACAGGCTGGGTATTACACTGTATTTGTCACACTCGGTGCTGGTGACTTAACTGCTAACCAGTTGCGAGTATTGGCTGGGATTATCCACGAACTATCGATGGAAGGTGCAGCTAGAACCACTCCACAACAAAATTTCGCTATCAGATACGTGAACGGCAATGATCTATCTGAATTTCACAACCGATTGGCATCTGTGGGGTTGTCAAACCCAGGTGCTTTGACCATCACATCTGCAGTCGGCTGTTCTGGGACTACTTCCTGTAATTTAGCAATAACGAACTCGCATCGTTTGGCCAAAGAGATCCAATACAAGTTTCTGGAATTAGGCCTAGATACTGATGACATGCTCATTGATAGCACGATCAAAATTAGTGGATGTCCAAACTCATGTGGACAACACGAAATAGCGACTATCGGCTTCTTTGGCGGTGCGTCTAGGATAGGCAGTGTAATGGCCCCGACATACACTATGATGTTTGGAGGCTCAGCAGGAGAAAGTGGTGAATTAGGGCGCGTCATAATGCGTGTTCCGGCAAAGCGGGTGATTGATACGGTTCTCAAAATAATAGAAATCTATAGGATGGAGCATGTCGAAGGTGAGACCCTTCGCCACTGGGTAGACAAGGTATTGAAAGGTGAAGCGATCGGCACTGTCCATGACATCGAAGACATTAAGGGAGCCTTAGCTGCGGTTGTGCAGCTTCCACCAGTAGATCAAAACCCAGAATCGTACCAGGATTACGGTAGCGATACAAGATTTACTGCAAAAACTGCTAGAGGTGAATGTGCCGCTTAGTTTGGTATGACGTCGAAGAGGACCTTGTCCATGGATAATCATAAACAGAACAAGAAACTCCGAGGCAGAGGTAGTGGTCTAGAATCTGAGTACTATTCAATTCCAGACACTGTGTGCGATGTCAACACCCTGTCTTCTCTGATAAGGAAGAAGAATGTAAGAGTCGTCGATGTACGAAAGGAAGAGGAATATATTAGAGAACACATACCAGGGGCAGTTTCCCTGCCGCTAGCTAAGATCTTGGAGAAAGAAAGCCCTGAACGTTGCATTGAATTGATACAAGATATTGGAGTGAATGAGGACTTACCCGTGGTTACCTATGATGATACATTCGGCGCGTTGGCTGCACGAGTCGCATGGACATTCCAATATATAGGTCATCAACATTCATCTATTTTGGAAGTCACGTTCGCACAATGGAAAAGTATGGGATTTCGCACAGAGAAAAAGCTAAACAGTTACAAATGGCAACCCCATCCCCTGAAAATCAATCAATCGATATATGCTGATCTCGCTTACGTTGAGAAAGCGTCATCAAATAAGGTTCTAATTGATTCTAGAGAGAGACTTAACTTTCTTTCTGAACATATTCCAGAGGCAGTGAATCTTCCGTACACTATGCTTAGAGCAGATGGGAAAGTTTTGAGCAAAAGCGATGATATTAGACGTTTGTTGCAAAATAGGGGGATACACGAAAATTTAGAACTAGTAACCTACTGTGGCAGCGTCGGTACATTGTCGGGTTTAGTTTACTACGGACTTAGACTTGCTGGCTTGAAGAATGTGAGATTGTATGCAAGATCTTTTAAGGAATGGAAAGCATTAGGCAAGCCAAAGGCAGAATTCAAGGATGCTAACTATTGGGATCTATCCGCAGAGTAGTGCAGTGTGAATTGGATACTCGCTTGAGTAGCCAATAGACTAATTTAGTAGATCCCTACAGCATCGCATATATCCAATCAGTGTTCAAATAAGCTACGATATTTTTGATTTAAGTTTAGATGCTAATTGTAAGTCAACCAGTCGATCAGTTGTTGTATTGGTTGGCATTGAATCTGTATTCTAAGCGCGCCGAGAGGTGACTCGCTCTCTCTGTCTATCAATGCTACCACCCCTGCGGCCGCCGCCTGCTTGTTCAAGAGAAAGGAAGTAGTATTCCCATCTAAGTTGTTGATCAGCATTCTTCTTAGGACCGAGGCAGTTCTCCGTGACTTAACTTGTTCGTAAACGATCGAAAGAGATTCAACTTGATTGGTCGTTCCCACCAAAACACTTTGCCTCTCTACAAGTGTTGTAGATAGCCGAATTATTCTTTTAAGTGCTGTCTCCAGCTTAGCTGGAGATTCAGTCTGATTAATATGTGTATGTACAGTTAGTCGAAAGTTAGAACATTGTGGCGGTCTTTTCAATCTCGCAATTTAGATCATTTCGAAGAGTATATTTGGTCTTCGATACCCTCATTTGATAGGAGAAGATCCGGGGAATCATTCGGGCTCTGATTTATCAATTCTTGCTCATATATTATATATGTGAGCCAATACTTTCAGATCCGGTATATTCTATGTCAAGAAAAGTCCGTGTTGCTATTGCTGGGGTCGGGAATTGTGCTTCCGCCCTTATTCAAGGAATTCACTACTATGATTCGAATAGGTCTGATACTATCGGCCTAACCGCATATTCACTTGGTGGAATTGAACCTGGTGATATCGAATTTGTTGCAGCATTTGATGTCACAGAGGGTAAGGTAGGTAAGGATCTTTCGGAGGCGATATATGCAGAACCCAATAACACACCGAGCGTAGTTAACGGGCTAGACAAGCTAGATGTCCGAGTCGAGAAAGGTTCTGTCCTGGACGGTCTGGGTAAACATTACCTAGAAAAAGTAAAGGTCTCAGATGCCCCCGATTCTGACGTAGCAGGCATTTTAAAGGACAGCGGAGCTGATATACTCTTAAACTATCTCCCAGTTGGAAGCAGACTCGCTACGAAATTCTACGCTGAGCAATGTCTGGACACTCGAAGGGTGTCGTTCATAAATGCTATTCCAGTTTTTATCGCCTCGGCACCTAAATGGCAGCAGTCATTTGAGGGCAGAGGGCTGGTTTGCGCAGGCGATGATGTAATGAGCCAACTCGGAGCAACTGTTGTGCACAAAAGCCTAGTTAAGTTATTTGTTGATAGAGGGGTCAAAATTGATGACACTTATCAGCTAAATGTAGGTGGAGACATGGATTTCTATAACATGCTTGATGAAGATAGGTTAGAAGATAAGAGAATTAGCAAGACCTCTGCAGTTCAGGCAATGTCGCCATATCCTATCCCAACACGAATCGGTCCTTCAGATTATGTTGGATTTCTCAACAATGACAAAATTTGTTATTTATCAATTAGGGGCAAATACTTTGGCAAAATCCCAGTCGAACTCGATTTAAAGCTAAAAGTTGTGGATGCATACAACAGTGCAGGAGTAATGGTAGACGCGATTAGAGGGGTAAAGTTAGCAATGGATAGGAATATTACTGGTTCGTTAGAGAGTGTGTCCGCTTATTGCTTTAAACACCCACCGGTTCAGATGCACTACCTAGATGCTAAAGAGAAGTTTTTAGAATTTGTAGAAGGGAAAAGAGAACGATAATAGATCACGTATAACTTGATAAATTTAATCGACGGTCATATATTCAAGTTTTAGATTAATTTCTTATTTCTTTGAAGTGCTATTCTCGGTCTCCTGTCTTTTTATTCTATCCATCTCTTTGTCGACAGCTTCTCCCATCACATCTAGTTCGTTAATTCCATCGATCTTATGATACGTCAACTTTTCTAGAACGTGGATTATACTTCTAGCCGATCTATATTGAGGGATTTGGGGTTCTTGGATCTCTGCATAAAGCCCAACTGCTTTGATCCCATTAATTTTCGAAAAACCAAGGATCGATCCGTTGAATCCAGTGATGTAAGAAGGCCTTTCCGTCTTAGAAATCCCTAAACGTGTAATCTGCTCCGTTAGGGCATGTGAGTTTGTAGTTACATATGTCCTTGGACTTTTTCCAAAATTCGAGTCAGAGTGAAACGCCCCACATGTATATATTAGTTGTGCAGAGTATTTCTTGGCAACACTGATCACATCATTACACAGATAAACCAATTCTTCATTACTCTGAGGTTGACCATAACCGCCGCCAAAGAGGATCATATTTTCTCCATAGCTGTAGTCCCAACTATCTGGGTTAAATTCAATGTAGCCCCCTCTATCCATCACATAGTTCGGATAATTCGAACACACGAAGCGAAATGGGATTGCTTTAAGACTCTTCCTTAAGAAATCTATTACGATACTACCTACATTCCCCATATCCTGCATCGCTGCTATCACGATGGGTCTATTAACCTCAGGTTCCCTGATTTGATTTACTTCCATTGCCCGTCATGTTTAGGTAATCTCCTAAAGATTAAAAAACATTATACTCTGGACTTTACTGCCTCACGACTGTAGATTGGAATGGTCACATCGATCCATTTGAATTCAAAACCTTTTAGAATCCTATTCTGCTCATTTCAATTTAAGAATTCTATTAACTTGGGGCTTTGCGTATAATCATTGGCACGAGTTCTATCAAGTTCAGTCAGTTTGTCAGATTGGTGGGCTGAGTCGAGCAGACGCCGTATCACGTTTTCATTCACAAAAAAAGAAATGATTCTTTCAAACTCGTTATCGGTCATACTTCCACTACGAGACCACCGCTAATGCTTATATTGGTTATTTCTATTGGATTGGCTGATTTCTTATGGCAAATTCGGATATTAGATTGTCTCGAAGTTTGTCATATCCTATGTTATTTATATCGGTTCATCTCATTAACTGCACCCATTTTCCTATGGAGGCCTTTTAGAAAGCCCCTCTAGGGATACAAACTAAAAATGGTAATAATCCATGGATTCTAGTAGACCAAGCGATGTGGATAAAGAAGCAAAATCCGATATGAAAGACGCAGTTTCGTTTCTTCTAAAGGGCGGCTCTCTATTGAGTGCACCTTGTGCGATATGTAAAGGCGTACAAATCAAGTACAAGAATGAGATAATCTGCATAAACTGTGGAAAACAACGGCCTGCCGACGAAATCACTGCAGAACCTAGAACCGAGCACCAAGTCAGAATTGCGGAAGACCAATTTCACGATCAACCATCACTTTCATCTGATACCTTTGAAGACGAGATCGAAGAAAGGATAGCCGAACAATTCAAGATTCTAAAGAGTGAGTACAGTGACATGTATAAGGAAAAGCAACGAATCGAACTGATTGAAAAGTACCTTGATCTATTAGATAGACTCAGGAACTATTCAAAGAAAGCTTCATAATAATGATTAAAGCAGTCGGATCGGAGATGCATTACATCACATAGGACTAGAAAATATGAATATTCTAACCTAGGGTTGAATCATTGCATGAAATTGGTAGAGCCTCAACTATGTGTTTTTCCCTAGGTTGCGCTGCTATTCTCCCCGTTCACACCACGCATTGAGGGAGGAGTCAGTAGAACTTCGGGATCGGTAATGACTTCTTGAGGAGGAAGATCATATCGCTCTCTCAAATCAGTCTGTTGTTTCATCAGAACGTCTTCTGAGAACGAAGGACCTAGGTATCCAAACCAGACATACAACACAATAACTATTGCCAATGATATACCCATTACTAAAATAGACCATGCTACTGGGATGAGATTTCCATACCCTGCCGAAGATTTCTCATCCGGGTGACTCGACATGATAATCTGGATAATACCTTTGTGGTTTTAAAAGCATTTGCCCTTGTTGGCTGAAGAATGACTATCCTTTTAATTGAGCGTGCATGTAGTTCATTTACCAACAAACAATAAGTAAAGGAGTCTCCAGCAAAGACATAGGTAGGATGGAACCAACTGGACGTCCGGTACATAGAGAAGACACACCGATCTCACTTAAGTATCTGAGTACATTGTTGATAAAGGAAATTAGCACTGATTCGGTGCAAAATCTCCCTACAAATATTTACCATGAAGTGACTGCACACATTGAAACGCTAAGAGGGGCTTCTAAAGAAATTGCCTCTGAAGAACAAATTGTAGAAGCTCAGATAGGACTCTTATTCAGTGCAGTAAAATTGCTCTTTGAAGCCAGATATGCCAAGATCAACGCAAGCCGAGAGGCAGATTTTCAAGATACGCAAAAAAGAGACTTAGGGACGATTGATTATTCCAATATGACCAGAGAGGAGAAATTTGTGCTGGATGGGAGCTTGGAAACAGATAAGAGAATCGAGATGATCTTGTCGGCAATTCTAACAGGACGTCCAGTAGTTTTGGACAAAATTTCAAATATACTAAGTCATAAGCGCGTCCCTGTCAGGTTTATCAAGCCAATTGACCGATTCATGGGAATAGATATGGTGACATACGGGCCTTATGTCGAAGAAGATATTGCACTACTTCCGTCTGAAAACGCTAGAGCCTTAACACAGAACGGGTTTGCTGAGGAAATTCAAATACTGGCTCCATAGTGGCACCTCCTACCGAACAGCCGATCTTGAGTAACGCAAATATTCTTCATTGGCCCTAAATAGGGCAACCGAGAATGACGCATAATGGGGTTGACATCGATCAGTTCTTACTTTTTGCGATTTACCCGACTGTGGCTTTCTTCGTAGTAGGATACGTGGGAAAGAAGCTTGCATTATCAGATTTCTTAAAGTACGGTCTTCAATCATTAACTAGCTTTGCATTTTCCATTTCATATTTTATCCTAGTTCCGAACGGTAATGCACAGGGTATTGCAGTAGTTCTACTACTATTTGGGATACTCCTTCTCGTAATCGCTAGAAAGCACAAACTGGAATCCGAGATTTACAAGCCTCAGGTCTAGGTGGCGTCGAGATTCTCAATTTTGAAAAAAACCATTCGAATTGGTACCTGTAAGTCAATTCTTCTCAATATGTTTCCTGTGTTGTATATATTCACCTATTGAATTCTTTCCCAGCGGCTGTACTTAGGAAAGATTTCGCCCAGTGGATCGACAAGAATTATTGTTCATTGATTGATATTCAAATCCATTCGAAAATAGGTAATGCCAGAGTTGCGCTACCTAAAAGGATTAATACACCGAACATGACTTAAATTATTGATGCCAACAGCTTACGTACTTATTAATTGCGACCTTGGTTCGGAGGAGGAAATTCTCAAGGAGCTGAGGAGACTAACTGAAGTTGTTGAATTAAGCGGCGTATACGGCGTATATGATATAATTGTCAAAATAAGGGCCGATTCTATGGATAAACTGAGAGAAACTATAACTTGGCATGTGAGAAGAATTGATAAGGTTAGATCAACGCTTACAATGATAGTTATTGAGGGACAAGGAGATAAGTCAAAGTCTCAAATATAGGTTGAGTATAAGACTTTAGAAAGGAAGCAACTCATGACCAATGAATCCCTGATACCTTATAGAATATGAGGAATCAGGTCGGGGAATCAGGAACATCATTTTTTCACAGTTTAATATCGATAATCCTAAACCCTAAGACCAGCGCGATTCCTATTATTACAAACCCGGCTGCCATTAATGCGCCCTGATTCTTAATTGGTGCATGAGAGATTCCACCCTTATAAAGTAGGTAAACCCCGCTTGTACCAAGTAGAAAAATAATAGTCATGACCACTGTCTCAGCAACAGTCTGAATAGATCTTGATGGGATTATAAAAGAGCCTGATAACCTTCCAGATCCTTCTAGAATAGAATTAAACAAGCCTGATCCTAACGCAAAGAAAAATACAAGATAAATGGACGACGCAATCAAAATTGCCTTATTTGAACTCATTGGCATTTTATTGTCAACTGGAGAGTGACTATTTATAAATGTCTTTTTAGCTGGGCCCGACCGATGATAAGCCGTAATTGGGCTGATCAAGGACTCGCTGAACTCTGATCGTCTATTATTGCCAGTGCTCTAACAGGAGAACCAGAGGCTCCCTTCAATTTGAGCGGATTGATTAGCAGGGTGAATTTGTCTTTGTGTTTTAGATTCTCGAGATTACACAAATTCTCTACGATCAAAATGCCTTTGGCAAGTAGTGTCTTGTGAGCTGAGAAACGCTCATCTGATCCAATATCGATACTAGGACCATCAATTCCTATGGCGTTTACTTTTTTCCCTGCCAAGAACTCTGCAGCTTCTACCGATAATCCAGGATTACTTACCATGTAATTCTTGCTACTTATCATGCTCTGCCAGCCGGTTCTAAACACTATCGAAATGCCGCGATCAATTTCGTTGATATCGCGCAAATCATCAAGGGTGATCAAACTGTTTGCGCCTTTAGGTAGACACAACAGTAAGGCAGGACTTACAAGTCGCTCTACCCCTATCATATCTATACTCTCAGTATTTGCTACGAAATGGGAAGGAGCATCCAAATGAGTTCCAGTATGAGTGCTCATCATCATAATTTCCGAATCATATGATTGCACATCATATTTTGTCCACTTCATGAAAAGAGGTTGAGGTGAACCTGGAAAAACTTGCAAATTCGCATCTATTTCGAGCGACAAGTCTAATATGTACATCTGCCTATTCTGTCACGTATTCCAGCTACTGATTTTTAAATCATATTAATAATTCGACGAAGCACATTTTCGCTATTTTCTCTATTTTTAATGCATGCCAGGTGATAGTGTGAGCCTCATGGTCTACGACCAACTCCAATGCATAACAAAGATCTCCAGACGATGAATTAAC